>NZ_JBTYMC010000083.1:0-24763 GCF_054880855.1 Streptomyces sp. S6
AGGGCCGTCCGGAGCGCCAGCCGCGCCAGGAGCGTCAGGACCGCCAGGAGCAGCAGGGCGGCGGCCGTCAGGACCGCCAGCGCGACAACGGCCCCCGCGCGGACGAGGACGACGAGTTCGGCGACGGCCGCCGTGGCCGCCGCGGCCGTTACCGGGACCGCCGAGGCCGCCGTGGCCGCGACGAACTGGGCGCCCCCGAGCCGCAGTTGGCCGACGACGACGTCCTGATCCCGGTCGCGGGCATCCTCGACATCCTCGACAACTACGCGTTCATCCGTACCTCGGGCTACCTGCCCGGTCCGAACGACGTGTACGTCTCCCTCGCCCAGGTCCGCAAGAACGGCCTGCGCAAGGGTGACCACGTCACCGGTGCGGTCCGCCAGCCCAAGGACGGCGAGCGGCGCGAGAAGTTCAACGCGCTCGTCCGTCTCGACTCCACCAACGGCATGGCGCCCGACTCGGGCCGGGGCCGTCCGGAGTTCAACAAGCTGACGCCGCTGTACCCGCAGGACCGGCTCCGCCTGGAGACCGACCCGGGCGTGCTGACCACGCGGATCATCGACCTCGTGTCGCCGATCGGCAAGGGCCAGCGCGGTCTGATCGTGGCCCCGCCGAAGACCGGCAAGACCATGATCATGCAGGCCATCGCCAACGCGATCACGCACAACAACCCCGAGTGCCACCTGATGGTCGTCCTCGTCGACGAGCGTCCGGAAGAGGTCACCGACATGCAGCGGTCGGTGAAGGGCGAGGTCATCTCCTCGACCTTCGACCGCCCCGCCGAGGACCACACCACGGTCGCCGAGCTCGCCATCGAGCGGGCGAAGCGACTGGTGGAGCTGGGCCACGACGTCGTCGTCCTGCTCGACTCGATCACCCGCCTGGGCCGCGCGTACAACCTCGCGGCGCCGGCCTCCGGGCGCATCCTGTCCGGTGGTGTCGACTCGACGGCCCTCTACCCCCCGAAGCGCTTCTTCGGCGCCGCGCGCAACATCGAGGACGGCGGCTCGCTGACGATCCTCGCGACGGCGCTCGTCGACACCGGGTCCCGGATGGACGAGGTGATCTTCGAGGAGTTCAAGGGCACCGGCAACATGGAGCTCAAGCTCGACCGGAAGCTCGCCGACAAGCGGATCTTCCCGGCCGTCGACGTCGACGCGTCCGGTACCCGTAAGGAAGAGATCCTGCTTGGCAACGAGGAGCTGGCGGTCGTCTGGAAGCTGCGCCGGGTGCTGCACGCGCTCGACCAGCAGCAGGCGATCGAGCTGCTCCTCGACAAGATGAAGCAGACGAAGTCGAACGCCGAGTTCCTGATGCAGATCCAGAAGACGACGCCGGGTAACGGCGACTGACGTCGACCGGTTTCTGAAGCGGTCATCCCCTGGACACAGGGGGTGACCGCTTTTCTTTGGTTTTTCTGTGTTTTTGGTCGGCTCTGGCGACTTGTGCAACCCTGTCCGGAGTTTCCCCGTCTGATCGGGTGGAGTGATGATGAGACGGGGCCGCAGAGAGTCGAGGAGACATGTCCGCCGAGAGCACGCCTGAGATACCGGGCCGGGGTCCTGCGCACCGCAAGCCGAAGAGGCGGCGGGGGCTGGTGGTGGGGGCGTGGGTCGCCGGTGGGGTGCTGGTCCTCGGGGGGACCGGGGCGGGGTATCTGTTCTTCAAGCTCAACGGGAACATCAAGAGCGTCGACATCGATCAGGCGCTGGGGTCGGACCGGCCGGTCAAGGTCGACAACGGGTCCGAGAACATCCTGGTGCTCGGGTCGGACTCGCGGTCCGGGGCGAACAAGCGGCTCGGTGGGGGGACCGACGACGGGAGCGCCCGCTCCGACACCGCGATGATCGTGCACGTCTATCAGGGGCACAAGAAGGCGAGCGTCGTCTCCATACCCCGTGACACGTTGGTGGACCGGCCGGCCTGTACGGACTCGTCCGGGGTGACGCACTCCGCCTCGCGCGGGGTGATGTTCAACTCCGCGTACACCACCGGTGGGGCGGCCTGTGCGGTGAAGACTGTCGAGGCGATCACCGACCTGCGCATGGATCACTACCTTGAGGTCGACTTCTCCGGCTTCCAGAAGCTGATCGATGAGCTGGGGGGTGTGCGGGTGACCACCACCAAGGCCATCAAGGACAAGGACAGCCACCTCGACCTCGCGGCCGGCACGCACACGCTGAACGGCCAGCAGGCCCTCGGTCTCGTCCGCACCCGGCACGGTGTCGGCGACGGGTCCGATCTCGGCCGCATCCAGCTCCAGCAGGCGTTCGTGAAGGCCCTCGTCAACCAGGTCAAGTCCATCGGCCTCTTCACCAGCCCCACGAAGCTGTACGGGCTCGCCGACACGGCCACGAAGGCGGTGACGACCGACTCCGACCTCGGCTCCGTCAACTCGCTGATGTCCTTCGCGAACGGGCTCAAGGGGATCGGCTCCGGTGACATGACGATGGTCACGATGCCGGTCCAGTACGATCCGGCGAACCCGAACCGGGTGGTGATCGCCGAGGCGAAGGCTCAGCAGGTGTGGGCCGCGCTGAAGGGGGACCAGGCGATCCCGAGGGCCGCTACGCAGGGGACGGCGACGGGGGAGGCCAATGGGGTGGTGGCTACCTCGTAGGGGCCGGGTGCGGGTTCGTTGTTGTGGAAAGCATGGCGCTTGCTTTTCAGGGGCGCGGGGAACTGTGCGACCAGCCACGTACGGCCCGCAGACCGCACCCGGGAATAGTTCCCCCCACCCCCCGGTTTGGGCGTATGGCACCAGTCCTGGCAGACTGGTCAGTCGGCCCCGGTTCACGCCCCGCAGTCCGCGGAAGCGACCCGGTGCCCTCCCGTTGATCTAGGAGACACCTTGAAGCGCGACATCCACCCCGCGTACGTCGAGACGCAGGTCAGCTGCACCTGCGGCGCGTCGTTC
The DNA here is from genome assembly GCF_054880855.1 of Streptomyces sp. S6. NCBI lineage: Bacteria > Bacillati > Actinomycetota > Actinomycetes > Kitasatosporales > Streptomycetaceae > Streptomyces > Streptomyces sp. S6. Next base: position 2,918 of record NZ_JBTYMC010000083.1, read on the forward strand.
ACGACTCGCAGCACGATCGAGGCCGGCGCGATCCGTGCCGACGTGTGCTCCGAGTGCCACCCGTTCTACACGGGCAAGCAGAAGATCCTCGACACCGGTGGCCGTGTGGCCCGCTTCGAGGCCCGCTTCGGCAAGGCCGCCGCAGGCTCCAAGAAGTAGCGAGCCCCTCTTCGCCGGTCCACGGCAGTGCCTCCGCAAGGAGGCGCTCCGGGACCGGCGTTTTTGGTCGCCGCCCACTTCACCGCCGTAAAAAACAGGAGCACCCGAGATGTTCGAGGCCGTCGAAGAACTGGTCACGGAACACGCCGACCTGGAGAAGCAGCTCGCCGACCCGGCGGTCTTCGCCGACCAGGCGAACGCGCGCAAGCTGAACAAGCGCTACGCCGAGCTGACCCCCATCGTCGGGACGTACCGCTCCTGGAAGCAGACCGGTGACGACATCGGCACGGCGAAGGAGTTCGCCGCCGACGACCCGGACTTCGCGGCGGAGGTCAAGGAGCTGGAGAAGCAGCGCGAGGAGCTGACGGAGAAGCTGCGCCTGCTGCTCGTCCCCCGGGACCCGTCCGACGACAAGGACGTCATCCTGGAGATCAAGGCGGGGGCGGGCGGTGACGAGTCCGCACTGTTCGCCGGGGACCTGCTGCGCATGTACCTGCGGTACGCGGAGCGCGTCGGCTGGAAGACCGAGATCATCGACGCCACCGAGTCCGAGCTGGGCGGATACAAGGACGTCCAGGTCGCCGTCAAGACCAAGGGCGGCAACGGGGCCACCGAGCCCGGTCAGGGCGTCTGGGCGCGGCTGAAGTACGAGGGTGGTGTGCACCGTGTGCAGCGCGTGCCGGCCACCGAGTCGCAGGGGCGGATCCACACGTCCGCCGCGGGTGTGCTCGTCACTCCCGAGGCCGAGGAGGTCGAGGTCGAGATCAATCCGAACGACCTGCGCATCGACGTCTACCGGTCGTCCGGGCCGGGTGGGCAGTCCGTCAACACGACCGACTCCGCCGTTCGCATCACGCACCTCCCCACCGGCGTCGTAGCCTCCTGCCAGAACGAGAAGAGCCAGTTGCAGAACAAGGAGCAGGCGATGCGTATCCTGCGCTCCAGGCTGCTCGCCGCGGCCCAGGAGGAGGCGGAGCGGGAAGCCGCGGACGCCCGGCGCAGCCAGGTCCGTACCGTCGACCGCTCCGAGAAGATCCGTACGTACAACTTCCCGGAGAACCGCATCTCCGACCACCGGGTCGGATTCAAGTCGTACAACCTGGACCAGGTCCTGGACGGCGACCTCGACGCGGTGATCCAGGCGTGTGTCGACGCGGACTCGGCGGCCAAGCTCGCCGCCGCGTAAGCTCCAGCGCCCCCAGTACGAGAACCGGAGGACCCGCGTGAACCTGCTCCTCGCCGAGGTGGCCCAGGCCACCCAGCGGCTGGCCGACGCCGGTGTGCCCTCGCCGCGCACCGACGCGGAGGAGCTCGCCGCGTTCGTCCACGGGGTGAAGCGCGGCGAACTGCACTCCGTGAAGGACTCCGACTTCGACGCCCGCTACTGGGAGGTCATCGCCCGCCGCGAGCAGCGCGAGCCGCTCCAGCACATCACCGGGCGGGCCTACTTCCGGTACCTGGAGCTCCAGGTCGGGCCCGGGGTGTTCGTGCCCCGGCCGGAGACCGAGTCGGTCGTCGGGTGGGCCATAGACGCCGTGCGCGCGATGGACGTCGTCGAGCCGACCATCGTCGACCTGTGCACCGGGTCCGGTGCGATCGCCCTCGCCCTCGCGCAGGAGGTGCCTCGGTCCAAGGTGCATGCCGTGGAGCTGTCCGAGGACGCGCTCGTGTGGACGCGGAAGAACATGGCCGGGTCGCGGGTCGATCTGCGGCAGGGCAACGCGCTGGACGCCTTTCCCGACCTCGACGGGCACGTCGACCTCGTCATCACCAACCCGCCGTACATTCCGCTCACCGAGTGGGAGTACGTCGCTCCCGAGGCCCGTGACTACGACCCCGAGCTGGCGCTGTTCTCCGGGGAGGACGGGCTGTCGCTCATCCGGGGTCTTGAGCGGACCGCTCATCGGCTGCTGCGGCCCGGTGGGGTTGTCGTGGTCGAGCACGCGGACACCCAGGGCGGGCAGGTGCCGTGGATCTTCACCGAGGAGCGGGGGTGGGCCGACGCCGCCGATCACCCCGATCTCAACAACCGGCCCCGCTTCGCCACGGCTCGTCGGGCGATGCCGTGATGACTGATTCCTACGCATTCGAGGAGGCCGGCTGATGGCACGGCGATACGACACCAACGACGCGACCGACCGTACGACCGGTCTGCGTGAGGCCGCGTCCGCCGTGCGCCGGGGTGAGCTGGTCGTGCTGCCCACGGACACGGTGTACGGGATCGGGGCCGACGCGTTCTCCTCCGAGGCCGTGTCGGATCTTCTCGACGCGAAGGGGCGGGGGCGGAACATGCCCACGCCGGTTCTCATCGGGTCGCCCAACACGCTGCACGGGCTGGTGACCGACTTCTCCGAGATGGCGTGGGAACTGGTCGACGCGTTCTGGCCGGGGGCCCTGACGCTGGTCGCCCGGCATCAGCCGTCCTTGCAGTGGGACCTCGGGGACACTCGCGGGACCGTCGCCATCCGGATGCCGCTGCACCCCGTCGCCATCGAGCTGCTCACCGAGGTCGGGCCCATGGCGGTGTCCTCCGCGAATCTGACCGGGCATCCGGCGCCGGAGAACTGTGACGAGGCGCAGGGGATGCTGGGGGACTCCGTCTCCGTCTACCTCGACGGGGGGCCCACGCCGGCGAATGTGCCGTCGTCGATCGTGGACGTCACCCGTGAGGTGCCGGTGCTGCTGCGGGCGGGGGCGATCTCCGCGGAGGAGCTGCGGAAGGTCGTACCCGATCTTGAGGTGGCGAATTGACGAGGGCCCTGCGGGTGGTCGTCGCCGGGCGGGGGGTCACCCCATGCCGGGCATAGGCGGTGGGGAGACGGCCGCCGAGATCACCACGACGTTCGGGTTTCCCCGGGACAGTTTTCGGATTCTGCATGTCAGTACCGGGAACGTGTGCCGGTCGCCGATCACCGAGCGGCTCACCCGGCATTTTGTCGCTGAGCGGCTCGGGGTGCTCGGGGGTGGGCTGATCGTCGAGAGTGCGGGGACGTGGGGGCACGAGGGTGCGCCCATGGAGGCCAACGCGGAGGCCGTGCTCGCGGACTTCGGGGCGGACTCGTCCGGGTTCACCGGGCGGGAGCTGCTGGACGAGCATGTCATCCGGGCCGACCTGGTGTTGACGGCTACGCGGGATCATCGGGCTCAGGTGATCTCGATGGGGCACTCGGCGGGGCTTCGGACGTTCACGCTGAAGGAGTTCACGCGGCTTGTGCGGGCCATAGACCCCGCTACCCTGCCGCCTCTGGACGAGGGCGTCGTGATGCGGGCTCGGGCTCTTGTGCGGGCCGCTGCGGCTCTGCGGGGGTGGCTGCTGGCGCCTACCGCCGAGGCTGATGAGGTGCATGATCCTTACGGGGCGCCGTTGCCGTTCTTTCGGTCCGTCGGGGGTGAGATACATCAGGCGCTGGATCCTGTTGTCACCGCTTTGACCGGGGTTGCCGCGCGGATGTAGTGGGCGGGGCGCGGGGGCCGGGGGTGCGGCGAGCCCGTCGCCTTCTGTCTCGCGTTCGTTCAGGGTGTGCGGTGCTTTCTGTGTAGTAAGCGACGGGCTGCGCCGCACCCCCGGCCCCCGCTTCCCGCCGTTTGCCGCTTTCCCTTCCCGGCGGGTGGGGTTGTGCTGTGCGGCCTACATTGGGGGTATGAGCGTTTCTCTGGGTGTGCCGGGTGTTGATGTGCTCGTGCGGGCGGATCCTGAGATGGGTGAGGTGTTGTTGGCCGAGGGGCGGCGGCAGGCTTCTGGGGTGCAGTTGGTGGCTGCTGAGAATTTTTGTTCGCCTGCTGTGCTGGCTGCTCTTGGGTCTGTGTTGGCCAATAAGTATGCCGAGGGGTATCCGGGGGCTCGGCATCATGGGGGGTGCGAGGTTGTTGATGTTGCTGAGCGGGCTGCTGTGGAGCGGGCCAAGGGGTTGTTCGGGGCTGAGCATGTGAATGTGCAGCCGCATTCCGGGTCTTCTGCTGTGTTGGCCGCTTATGCGGCCCTGTTGCGGCCTGGGGACACGGTGTTGGCGTTGGGGCTCGCTGATGGGGGGCATTTGACGCACGGGTCGCCTGCGAATTTTTCTGGGCGGTGGTTCGAGTTCGTTGCGTACGGGGTGGATCCTCGGACCGGGTTTGTTGATTATGAGGCTGTGCGGGAGTTGGCTCGTTCGCATCGGCCCAAGGCGATCGTGTGTGGGTCGATCGCTTATCCCCGGCATCTTGATTACGGGTTCTTTCGGGAGGTTGCCGATGAGGTGGGGGCTTATTTGATCGCTGATGCCGCGCATCCCATCGGGCTGGTCGCGGGGGGTGTGGCGCCCAGTCCGGTGCCTTATGCGGATGTGGTGTGTGCGACCACGCACAAGGTGTTGCGGGGGCCTCGGGGCGGGATGGTGATGTGTGGGGAGGAGTTGGCGGAACGGGTTGACCGGGCGGTTTTTCCGTTCACGCAGGGTGGGGCGCAGATGCACAGTGTTGCCGCGAAGGCCGTCGCGTTCGGGGAGGCGGCTGCTCCTGGGTTCGCCGCCTATACGCGGCAGGTCGTCGCCAATGCCCGGGTGCTGGCCGCTGGGCTGGCGGCTGAGGGGATGCGGGTGGTGACCGGGGGGACCGATACGCATCTGGTCGTGGCAGATCCGGCCCCGTTGGGGGTCGACGGGCGGGTTGCCCGGGGGCGGCTGGCGGCTGTTGGGGTGGTTCTTGACTGCTGTGTGGTGCCTGGGGGCGGGGGGAGGGGGTTGAGGCTGGGGACGGCTGCTGTGACTACTCAAGGGATGGGAGAGGCGGCTATGGCTCGGGTCGCCGTGCTGATCGCGGGGGTGGTCAGAGGGGAGGTGACGGCGAGGAGAGGGCGTGAGGAAGTTGCGGAGCTGGTGCGGGATTGTCCGCCCTATGGCGGTTGAACGGGGTGGTGCGGGCAGGCGTACAAGAAGACGCACAGCCGGACGTGCAACCATCGTGGCTACCCGGATGTCTCCACACGTATGCGCTCGTCGCTAGGGTGTGGGGCTGAGATGGCCAGCGAGACCTGTGGGGAAGCCCGTGCGTGAATACCTCCTGACGCTCTGTGTCACGGCCGCGGTGACGTATCTGCTGACCGGGCCGGTGCGGAAGTTCGCGATCGTGGCCGGGGCGATGCCGGAGATCCGGGCGCGTGACGTGCACCGGGAACCGACTCCGCGGCTCGGTGGGATCGCGATGTTCTTCGGGCTGTGTGCCGGGTTGCTGGTCGCGGATCATCTGACCAACCTCAACGAGGTGTTCGAGAAGTCGAACGAGCCTCGGGCGCTGTTGTCGGGGGCCGCGCTGATCTGGCTGATCGGGGTGCTCGACGACAAGTTCGAGATCGATGCCTTGATCAAGCTCGGCGCGCAGATGATCGCGGCGGGTGTGATGGTCGTCCAGGGGCTGACGATCCTGTGGCTGCCGATCCCGTTCGTGGGAACCGTCGCGTTGACGCAGTGGCAGGGGACCCTGCTGACGGTCGCGCTGGTGGTCATCACGATCAACGCCGTCAACTTCGTGGACGGGCTGGACGGGCTGGCGGCCGGGATGGTGGCCATCGCCGCCGGAGCGTTCTTTCTGTACGCGTACCGGCTCTGGTACGGCTACAACATCGAGGCCGCCGCTCCGGCGACGCTGTTCGCGGTGATCCTGATCGGCATGTGTCTGGGCTTCCTGCCGCACAACATGCACCCGGCCCGGATCTTCATGGGTGACTCGGGGTCGATGCTGATCGGGCTGATCCTCGCGGCCAGCGCCATCTCCATCACGGGACAGGTCGATCCGGACGCCCTGAAGCTGTTCGCCGGCTCCGAGCGCAACGCCGTCCACCAGATGATGCCGGTCTACATTCCGCTGCTGATGCCGTTGACCATCATCGCGATTCCGGCCGCCGACCTGATCCTGGCGATCGTGCGCCGGACCTGGAAGGGGCAGTCGCCGTTCGCGGCGGACCGGGGGCATCTGCACCACCGGCTGCTGGAGGTCGGACACTCGCACAGCCGGGCCGTGCTGATCATGTACTTCTGGTCGGCGCTGATCGGGTTCGGGGCGCTGGCGTACTCCGTCAACTCGGCGTCGATGTGGATCGTCCTCGGGATCTCGTCGCTCAGTGCGGTGGGTCTTGTGCTGCTGTTGCTGCCCCGGTTCACGCCGCGTGCTCCGCTGTGGGCGCAGGCGTTCCTGCCGCCGCGTTACCGGCGCCGCAGGGCTGTGGTGGCGGCGGTCTCGGTGGCTTCCGAAGAGGCCGAGGAGCGTACTCCCGTGGGGGCAGGGGTGGCGGGTGGCGTCAACGGGGCTACCGCTGTGGGGGGTCGTACGCGGGTCCCTCGAAGGTGAGAACGTTCCTGGGGCTTGGCGCTTCAAGGTAAGAATCTGACTAGAGCATTGCCAACTCATTGGGGAAGCTAGAGGGTGCGAAGAGGGCAATACCAGACAAGCCCCCTCGGTTTTCGCTCAGACGCGCGCGTTCACTCTCATGTGTGACGGGGAGCACCCTCGGCAGGTAAAGACCTCATCAAATAGTTTGTGATACGGTTCACGAGAACCCCGGACAGAGCCGAAAGACCGCAGTGCGACGGTCCAATGGTCTGAGGTCTCGCCCCCCTGAACCGGGTCTACGCTCGTCCATGACGACAACCCTGCCCCCCCTTTTGAAACGCGGAGTTCCGCCATGCCGTCCAACGACGTCCGGATTTTGGCCCAGGCCGCTGTGCCCACAGCCGCCGCCGGTGCTATCGCCGCCGTGGTGAGCGGTGTGGTGGCGGGCGGTAAGGGTGCGATCGGGGCGGTCGTCGCGACGGTCGTGGTGATGCTGTTCATGGGGATCGGGCTGTACGTGCTCCAGCGCACGGCCAAAACGCTTCCGCAACTGTTCCAGGCGATGGGGCTGATGCTCTACGCGGTTCAGATCCTGCTGCTGTTCGTCTTCATGTCCGTGTTCAAGAACACCACCCTGTTCAACCCCCAGGCCTTCGCGGTCACGCTCGTCGTCGCCACCATCGCGTGGATCGCGGCTCAGGCGCGTGCCCATATGAAAGCCAAGATCCTCTACGTCGAACCCGAAAAATCGGGGCACTCGTCGTGAGAGGTAGGGGCGGGATAAAGACGCACGACAGATCCTGCTATCGTCCGGTGCCAACTGCGGCATCGCGGGCGCGGGCATTCGAGCTGACGCCTGTTCATTCGCGAGGCGAGATGCCCCTGAGCCGCCCCCACATCCGTAACACCAGTCCCGTGCCGAACGGCGGCCCCGTGCCGCGCCGACACAACGAGGTTGCCGTACCTATGCGCCACGACGAAGGAGCCCGCGGTGAGTGCTGACCCGACGCAGACGCTCGCTTTCGACACGAGTTGTCACCTGTTCGACGGGTGTGGCTTCGACACGGTCGCTCCGGGCCTGCACTCGTTCCTGTTCAAGCCGCTTTTCGGCGACGCGGACAGCAACCTGTACTTCAACAAGACGATGCTGCTGGCGCTTCTCGGCTCGATCATCATCGTCGCCTTCTTCTGGGCCGCCTTCGGTAAGCCGAAGGTCGTCCCGGGCAAGCTCCAGATGGTCGCCGAAGCCGGTTACGACTTCATCCGGCGCGGCGTCGTCTACGAGACCATCGGCAAGAAGGAGGGTGAGAAGTACGTACCGCTCGTCGTCTCCCTCTTCTTCTTCGTCTGGGTGATGAACCTCTGGTCGATCATTCCGATCGCCCAGTTCCCGGTCACCTCGGTCATCTCGTACCCGGCGGTCCTCGCGGGCCTGGTGTACATCCTGTGGGTCTCCCTGACCTTCAAGCGTCACGGATTCGTCGGCGCCTTCAAGAACTTCAGCGGCTACGACAAGTCCCTCGGCGCGGTCCTGCCGATGGTCATGGCCCTCGAACTGCTCTCGAACCTGATCGTGCGCCCCTTCACGCACGCGGTCCGACTCTTCGCGAACATGTTCGCCGGCCACACCCTGCTGCTGCTCTTCACCATCGCCAGCTGGTACATGCTCAACGGCGTCGGCATCGCCTACTCCGGTGTGTCGTTCGTGATGGTGATCGTGATGACGGCCTTCGAGCTCTTCATCCAGGCGGTCCAGGCGTACGTGTTCGTCCTGCTGACCTGCAGCTTCATCCAGGGCGCGCTCGCCGAGCACCACTGAGCACACGCCCGCCTGAACCAAACCCCCTGCACTCGGTGGCCAACCCCCACCGGTCCTTGAAAGAGAAGGAAGAACCGGACATGTCCGCTCTCCAGACCCTCGCCGAAGTCAAGATCATGGGCAACCTCGGCTCCATCGGTTACGGCCTCGCCGCGATCGGCCCCGGCGTCGGCGTCGGCATCGTCTTCGGTAACGGCACCCAGGCGCTCGCCCGTCAGCCCGAAGCTGCCGGCCTGATCCGCGCCAACCAGATCCTCGGCTTCGCCTTCTGTGAGGCGCTCGCCCTCATCGGTCTGGTCATGCCGTTCGTTTACCCGGCCTCCTGACCTGATCCGTCGGACCGCCCCTTTCGACGAAAGGCACTGATATGAGCCACCTGGTTCAGTTGGCGGCCGAGGCGGAGAACCCCCTCGTCCCGCCGGTACCCGAGCTCGTCATCGGCCTCATCGCCTTCGTCATCGTCTTCGGCTTCCTCGCCAAGAAGCTCCTCCCGAACATCAACAAGGTTCTGGAAGAGCGTCGCGAGGCCATCGAGGGCGGTATCGAAGACGCGCAGGCCATGCAGCAGGAAGCCCAGAGCGTCCTGGAGCAGTACAAGGCCCAGCTCGCCGAGGCCCGGCACGAGGCCGCCCGTCTGCGCCAGGAGGCGCAGGAGCAGGGCGCCACGCAGATCGCCGAGATGCGCGCCGAAGGCCAGCGGCAGCGCGAGGAGATCGTCGCCGCCGGTCACGCGCAGATCGAGGCCGACCGCAAGGCCGCCTCTTCCGCGCTGCGCCAGGACGTCGGCAAGCTCGCCACCGAACTGGCCGGCAAGCTCGTCGGCGAGTCCCTTGAGGACCACGCCCGGCAGAGCCGCGTCATCGACCGCTTCCTCGATGATCTTGAGGAGAAGGCCGAGGCAGCGCGATGAACGGAGCCAGCCGCGAGGCCCTGGCCGCCGCACGGGAGCGCCTCGACGCGCTGACCGACGCCACGTCGGTCGACGCGGGTGCGCTCGCCGGTGAGCTGGCGTCCGTGACCGCACTGCTCGACCGCGAGGTCAGCTTGCGTCGGGTCCTCACCGACCCGGCGCAGTCCGGCGAGGCCAAGGCCCAGCTCGTCGCGCGTCTGCTCGGCGACCGGATCAGCGGCCCCGCCGCCGACCTGGTGGCCGGACTCGTCCGCGCCCGCTGGTCCCAGTCCCGCGACCTGGTGGACGCGCTGGAGGAGCTGGCGAACGTCGCCGACCTCACCGCCGCCCAGCAGGCGGGCACGCTCGACAACGTCGAGGACGAACTGTTCCGCTTCGGCCGGATCGTCTCCTCCAACACCGAGCTGCGCGCCGCGCTGACCGATCGGAAGGCCACCGCCGCGGCCAAGAGCGAGCTGCTGCGCAGCCTGCTCGCGCGCCGTGCGGACGCGGCCACCGAACGGCTGGTGACCCGCCTGGTGACCGCGCCGCGTGGCCGTAGCCTGGAAGCGGGCCTGGAGGCCCTCTCCACGCTCGCCGCCGAGCGCCGGGACCGGATGGTCGCCGTGGTCACCTCCGCGGTTCCGCTGAGCGACGGCCAGAAGCAGCGCCTCGGCGCCGCCCTCGCCAAGCTCTACGGCCGCCAGATGCACCTCAACCTCGACGTCGACCCCGCGGTCGTCGGCGGGATGCGGGTGCAGGTCGGTGACGAGGTCATCAACGGCTCGGTCGCCGACCGCATCGAGGACGCCGCCCGCCGCATGGCGAGCTAGCAGTACGAAGCAGAACGTAATACGGCCCGCGTTGGGCCGTGCAGAGGATTCACCTCGTTCAGGGGGGAGTCCGGAGTGCTAGACATCCCCCCAAAGTGAAACTTCGGGCCCAACAAGGAGAGCAGGGAACCCAGATGGCGGAGCTCACGATCCGGCCGGAGGAGATCCGGGACGCACTGGAGACCTTCGTCCAGTCGTACCAGCCGGACGCGGCCTCGCGCGAGGAGGTCGGTACGGTCACCCTTGCCGGCGACGGCATCGCGAAGGTCGAGGGTCTTCCCTCGGCCATGGCCAACGAACTGCTGAAGTTCGAGGACGGCACCCTCGGCCTCGCGCTGAACCTGGAAGAGCGCGAGATCGGCGCCATCGTCCTCGGTGAGTTCAGCGGCATCGAGGAGGGCCAGCCGGTGCACCGCACCGGAGAGGTCCTCTCCGTCGCGGTCGGCGAGGGCTACCTCGGCCGCGTCGTCGACCCGCTCGGCAACCCGATCGACGGCCTCGGCGAGATCGAGACCAGCGGCCGGCGCGCGCTGGAGCTCCAGGCTCCCGGCGTCATGGCCCGTAAGTCGGTCCACGAGCCGATGGAGACCGGCTACAAGGCCGTCGACGCCATGACCCCGATCGGCCGCGGTCAGCGTCAGCTGGTCATCGGCGACCGCCAGACCGGCAAGACCGCCCTGGCCGTCGACACGATCATCAACCAGCGCGACAACTGGCGCTCGGGCGACCCGAAGAAGCAGGTCCGCTGCGTCTACGTCGCCATCGGCCAGAAGGGCTCGACCATCGCCTCCGTGCGTGGCGCCCTCGAAGAGGCCGGCGCGCTGGAGTACACGACCATCGTCGCCGCCCCCGCGTCCGACCCGGCCGGCTTCAAGTACCTGGCGCCGTACACCGGTTCCGCCATCGGCCAGCAGTGGATGTACGAGGGCAAGCACGTCCTCATCATCTTCGACGACCTGTCGAAGCAGGCCGACGCCTACCGTGCCGTCTCCCTCCTGCTGCGCCGCCCGCCGGGCCGCGAGGCGTACCCGGGTGACGTCTTCTACCTGCACTCCCGTCTCCTGGAGCGCTGCGCGAAGCTCTCCGACGAGCTGGGCGCCGGCTCGATGACCGGTCTGCCGATCGTCGAGACCAAGGCGAACGACGTCTCGGCGTTCATCCCGACCAACGTCATCTCCATCACCGACGGCCAGTGCTTCCTGGAGTCGGACCTCTTCAACGCCGGTCAGCGTCCCGCGCTGAACGTCGGTATCTCCGTCTCCCGAGTCGGTGGTTCCGCGCAGCACAAGGCGATGCGCCAGGTCTCCGGCCGACTGCGCCTCGACCTCGCCCAGTACCGCGAGCTGGAGGCGTTCGCCGCCTTCGGTTCCGACCTGGACGCCGCGTCGAAGGCCCAGCTGGAGCGGGGTTCGCGCCTCGTCGAGCTGCTGAAGCAGGCCCAGTACCAGCCGATGGCCACCGAGGACCAGGTCGTCTCCATCTGGGCCGGCACCAACGGCAAGATGGACGAGGTCCCGGTCGTCGACATCCGCCGCTTCGAGAAGGAGCTCCTTGAGTACCTGCACCGCAAGGAGCAGGGCCTCATGACCTCCATCAAGGAGGGCGCGAAGATGTCGGACGACACGATCCAGGCCATCGACGACGCCATCGCCGAGTTCAAGAAGCAGTTCGAGACCGCGGACGGCAAGCTGCTCGGCGAAGACTCCGCTGCCAAGTGACGTAAGGAAGGGACCTGACTCATGGGAGCCCAGCTCCGGGTCTACAAGCGTCGCATCCGATCCGTCACCGCGACCAAGAAGATCACCAAGGCGATGGAGATGATCGCCGCCTCGCGCGTCGTCAAGGCGCAGCGCAAGGTGGCGGCCTCCACGCCGTACGCGACCGAGCTCACGCGCGCGGTCACGGCGGTCGGCACCGGCTCGAACACGAAGCACCCGCTGACCACGCAGGCCGACACGGTCACGCGGTCCGCGGTGCTGCTCCTGACGAGCGACCGCGGTCTGGCCGGCGCCTTCAACTCCAACGCCATCAAGGCGGCGGAGCAGCTCACGGCGAAGCTCCAGGCCGAGGGCAAGGAGGTCGACACGTACATCGTCGGCCGCCGAGGTGTCGCGCACTACAACTTCCGTGAGCGCAAGATCGCGGACTCGTGGTCGGGCTTCACCGACGAGCCAACGTACGCGGACGCCAAGGAAGTCGCGGCGCCGCTGATCGAGGCGATCGAGAAGGAGACGGCGGACGGCGGGGTGGACGAGATCCACATCGTGTTCACCGAGTTCGTCTCGATGATGACGCAGACGGCGCTCGACGACCGTCTGCTCCCGCTCAGCCTCGACGACACGTCGGGCGCCGGAGAGTCGAAGCAGGGGGAGATCCTTCCCCTGTACGACTTCGAGCCCTCGGCGGAGGACGTCCTCGACGCCCTGCTGCCGCGCTATGTGGAGAGCCGCGTCTACAACGCGCTGCTCCAGTCGGCGGCTTCGAAGCACGCGGCGACGCGGCGTGCGATGAAGTCGGCCACCGACAACGCGGGCGAGCTCATCGAGACGCTCTCCCGCCTTGCCAACGCGGCCCGCCAGGCCGAAATCACCCAGGAAATCAGCGAGATCGTCGGTGGCACCGCAGCCCTCGCCGACGCGACCGCGGGGAGTGACCGCTAATGACCACCACTGTTGAGACCGCGACGGCCACGGGCCGCGTCGCCCGGGTCATCGGCCCGGTCGTCGACGTGGAGTTCCCCGTCGACGCCATGCCCGACATCTACAACGCCCTGCACGTCGAGGTCGCCGACCCCGCCGAGGACGGCGCGCTGAAGACGCTGACCCTGGAGGTCGCCCAGCACCTGGGTGACGGCCTGGTCCGCACCATCTCCATGCAGCCCACCGACGGCCTGGTCCGCCAGGCCCCGGTGACCGACACGGGCACGGGCATCTCCGTCCCCGTCGGTGACTTCACCAAGGGCAAGGTGTTCAACACCCTCGGCGAGGTGCTGAACACGGACGAGCAGTACGAGGGCGAGCGCTGGTCCATCCACCGCAAGGCCCCCAACTTCGACGAGCTTGAGTCGAAGACCGAGATGTTCGAGACCGGCGTCAAGGTCATCGACCTGCTGACCCCGTACGTCAAGGGCGGCAAGATCGGTCTGTTCGGCGGGGCCGGCGTCGGCAAGACGGTGCTCATCCAGGAGATGATCTACCGCGTCGCCAACAACCACGACGGTGTCTCCGTGTTCGCCGGTGTCGGTGAGCGCACCCGTGAGGGCAACGACCTCATCGAGGAGATGGCCGACTCGGGCGTCATCGACAAGACCGCGCTGGTCTTCGGTCAGATGGACGAGCCCCCGGGCACCCGTCTGCGCGTGGCTCTCGCGGGTCTGACCATGGCGGAGTACTTCCGCGATGTGCAGAAGCAGGACGTGCTGTTCTTCATCGACAACATCTTCCGCTTCACGCAGGCTGGTTCCGAGGTCTCCACCCTCCTCGGCCGCATGCCGTCCGCCGTGGGTTACCAGCCGAACCTGGCCGACGAGATGGGTCTCCTCCAGGAGCGCATCACCTCGACCCGTGGTCACTCGATCACCTCGATGCAGGCGATCTACGTCCCCGCGGACGACCTGACCGACCCGGCCCCGGCCACCACGTTCGCCCACCTCGACGCGACGACGGTGCTCTCCCGTCCGATCTCCGAGAAGGGCATCTACCCGGCCGTGGACCCGCTGGACTCCACGTCCCGGATCCTGGACCCCCGCTACATCGCGGCGGACCACTACAACACCGCGATGCGCGTCAAGACGGTCCTCCAGAAGTACAAGGACCTTCAGGACATCATCGCGATCCTCGGTATCGACGAGCTGGGCGAGGAGGACAAGCTCACCGTCCACCGTGCCCGTCGCGTGGAGCGCTTCCTGTCCCAGAACACCCACGTCGCCAAGCAGTTCACCGGCGTCGACGGGTCGGACGTGCCGCTGGACGAGTCGATCGCCGCGTTCAACGCGATCATCGACGGGGACTACGACCACTTCCCGGAGCAGGCGTTCTTCCTCTGCGGTGGCATCGAGGACCTGAAGGCCAACGCCAAGGAGCTGGGCGTCTCCTGAGCTTGATGCTCTGAGAGGGGACGGGGTGTGTCCCGTCCCCTCTCGCACGCCCACGCTGCATCGCCCGGGGGACAACCCCCGGACCCCCGGCCGAGGCTGGGGCGGGGCCCCGGCACATTGGTGCTGTGGGGCCCACTAGACTTGTAACCAACACCCGGCAGGACCGCCGGGTGGTGACCCGAGGAGCCAACCTTGGCTGCTGAGCTGCACGTCGCGCTGGTCGCGGCCGACCGAGAGGTCTGGTCGGGCGACGCGACTCTCGTCGTCGCGCGCACCACGTCCGGCGACATCGGCGTCATGCCCGGTCACCAGCCGCTGCTCGGTGTGCTGGAGTCGGGCCCGGTGACCATCCGTACGAGTGACGGCCAGACCGTCGTCGCCGCGGTGCACGGCGGATTCATCTCGTTCGCCGACAACAAGCTGTCGCTGCTGGCCGAGGTCGCCGAGCTGTCGGACGAGATCGATGTCCAGCGCGTCGAGCGTGAGCTGGAGCGTGCGAAGGCCGAGGGCGACGCGGGTGCGGAGCGTCGCGCGGAGGTTCGACTGCGCGCGGCGGCAACGCATTGATCGCTGCGCCCATGTGATGTCAGTCACTCAGCCGCGGCCGGCCCGGAGTCATCCGGTGCCGGTCGCGGCTGAGGCAGATCTGGATGTTTTTTCCGTTCCGTTACCAATTGCCGAACGCGATGTCGGTACGTAGGAGACGAGGAGGTCGGTGTCGATGGTCCTCGCTCTGACTGTGTGCGGAATCGTCGTGGCCCTTGTGGTGCTGGGGCTGTTCGTCTTCGGCCTGCGCCGCAGACTGATCCAGCGCTCGGGGGGCACGTTCGACTGTTCGCTGCGGTGGGACGTGCCCGAGAACCCTGATCCCAGCGGCAAGGGGTGGTCCTACGGGGTCGCCCGGTACAGCGGGGACAGCGTCGAGTGGTACCGCGTCTTCTCCTATGCCTACCGGCCGCGCCGGGTCCTGGAGCGCTCCTCCATCGAGGTCGCCGGGCGCCGGCTGCCCGAGGGCGAGGAGGAGCTGGCGCTGCTGTCGGACGCGGTGGTGCTGGCCTGCACGCATCGCGGGACACGCCTCGAACTGGCGATGAGTGAGGACGCGCTGACCGGGTTCCTGGCGTGGCTGGAGGCGGCGCCGCCCGGGCAACGGGTGAACGTGGCCTGAGAGGGTCAGGTTCGCAGGGGGCACACGGGCCGTACCTGCTCCTGTTCGACGGTGGCCGGGTGCTGCCCCTGAGAGAGAGTCACCGTCACGGTGACCTGGGAGAGTACGGCTATCAGGGCCGCCGTGGTGGCCGAGCCGAGGGCGGCGAGCTGACCCGCCGAGGGCGTGAACCTGTGCTTGGTGCTGGGTCGGCGCTTCATGAGTCCCCCCGAACTTTCCGTTCCGCTTGCTGTGCAGAGACCCACCTTCTTCCCTGTACCCCCCGTTTCTCGCGGGCCGTTCGGTCCACCGGGGTGGGCCGAACGGCCCGTTCTGCCTCAGGTCAGGTTGTTGCTGATCGCCGTCACCAGTTCGCCGTTCGGTGTGTCACCGCTGAACTCCCAGAAGAACGCGCCCTTCAGGCCTTGGGACTTCGTCCAGGCCATCTTTCCGGCGATGGTCTGCGGGGTGTCGTAGGACCACCAGTTCGTGCCGCAGTGGGCGTAGGCGGTGCCGCCGACGAGGCCGGTGGCGGGGCAGGTGGACTTGAGGACCTTGTAGTCCTCGACGCCTTGGTCGTAGGTGCCGGGGGCGGGGCCGGTTGCCGTGCCGCCCGGTGCCGACTGGGTGACGCCGGTCCAGCCTCGGCCGTAGAAGCCGATGCCGGTGAGGAGCTTGCTCGCGGGGACGCCCTTCGCGCGGTAGCTGGCTATGGCGTCGGCGGTGGTGAAGCCCTGTTGGGGGATGCCGGGGTAGGCGGTGAGGGGGGAGTGGGGGGCCGTGGGGCCCTGGGGGGTGAAGGCGCCGAAGAAGTCGTACGTCATCACGTTGTACCAGTCGACGTACTGGGCGGCGCCCGCGTAGTCCGTCGCGTCGATCTTGCCGCCGGGGGAGGCGTCGGCGGTGGTGGCGGCGGTGACCAGGTAGTTCGCGCCGAACTCGGCGCGCAGGGCGGACATGAGGTTCTTGAAGGCGGCCGGGCCCGAGGTGTCGCAGGAGTCGCCGCAGGCGTTCGGGTACTCCCAGTCCATGTCGATGCCGTCGAAGACGTCGGCCCAGCGCGGGTCCTCGACGAGGTCGTGGCAGGACTGGGCGAACGCGGCCGGGTTGCGGGCGGCCTCGCCGAAGCCGCCGGACCAGGACCAGCCGCCGAACGACCACAGGACCTTGATGTGCGGGTACTTGGCCTTGAGCTGGCGGAGCTGGTTGAAGTTGCCGCGCAGGGGCTGCTCCCAGGTGTCGGCGGCGCCGCTGACGGACTGGTCGGCGGTGAACGCCTTGTCGTAGTCGGCCCAGGCGTCGCCGATCGCGCACTTGCCGCCGGTGACGTTGCCGAAGGCGTAGTTGATGTGGGTGATCTTCGCGGCGGAGCCGGAGGTGACGAGGTTCTTGACGTTGTAGTTCCGGCCGTAGATGCCCCACTCGGTGAAGTAGCCGAGTTTCACGGGGGATGCGGCCCGAGTGTGCGGGGTGCCGGCTGTCGCCGGGGTCGCCAGGGCGGCGAGCGGGAGCAGGGTTGCCGCGGCGACCATGGGTGCCAGCTTGCGGAAGAGGTGTCTGCCGAGTGCGAAGCGCATGGGGCGCCTCCTCGATGTGGGGGTGGGGTGACTGCTCGGCCTTGCTTGACCGTGCGGGGAGCGTAGGAGTGGTCTGGACCAGCCGTCAATAGGTCTGTACCAATCTCGCTTTACTCGCTCTTGGTCAGCCTAGATCCCCAACTCCTGGGCGAGAACGGCGGCTTGGACCCGGCTGCGGAGCTCCAGCTTGGCCAGCAGCCGGCTCACGTGGGTCTTGACGGTGGCCTCGGCCATGTCCAGGCGGCGGGCGACGTCCGCGTTGGAGAGGCCCTCGCCGAGGCAGGACAGGACCTCGCGTTCACGCCGGGTGAGGGTGTCGAGGACGGTCGTGTCGGTGCGGGGCGCGCGGGTGCCGGTCGTCGCGAACTCGGCGATCAGGCGGCGGGTGACCGCGGGGGCGATCAGGCCCTCACCCCGGGCCACCGTCCTTACCGCGTCCAGGAGTTGGGCGGCCTCGGCGTTCTTCAGGAGAAAACCGGCGGCGCCCGCGCGCAGGGCGCCGAAGACGTACTCGTCCAGGTCGAAGGTGGTCAGGACGAGTACGTCCGCGAGGGACTCCGCGACGACCTGCCGGGTCGCCGACACGCCGTCCAGGCGCGGCATCTGAACGTCCATCAGGATCAGGTCCGGCCTCAACTCCCTGGCCAGGGCCACCGCCTGCTCCCCGTCCGCCGCCTCGCCGACGACCTCGATGTCCGGGGCGCTGCCGAGGATGAGGACCAGACCCGAGCGGACGGCCGACTGGTCCTCGGCGACCAGGACGCGGATCATGCGGGGTCTCCTTCGGGGAGGGGGAGGGTGGCGTGGACGGTCCAACTGCCGTCCACCGGGCCCGCGTCGAACGTGCCGCCGACCAGCGTGGCGCGTTCGCGCATGCCGACCAGGCCGGCGCCGGAGCCGGGGGCGCGGGGGGCGGTGGGGGTGCGGTACGGGCTGGAGACCGTGAGGTCGAGGAGCGTGCCGTGGCGGCGCAGGGTGACCGTGACCGGGCCGGGGGAGGAGTGTTTGAGGGCGTTGGTGAGGGATTCCTGGACGATGCGGTAGGCGGCCAGGCCGACGGGGGCGGGGAGGCCGTCGGTCGGGGCTGCCGTCAGGGTGACGTCCAGGCCGTTCGAACGGGCGTTGTCCAGGAGGGAGTTGAGGGCGTCCAGGGTCGGGGCCGGTTCGACGTCCGTGCTGTCCGCGCGCAGGATGCCGATCAGGCGGCGCATCTCCGTGAGGCCCTCGACGCTGTTCTCGCGGATCACCGTCAGGGCCTGCTTCGAGGTGTCCGGGTCGTCGATCGACAGGGCCGCCGTCGAATGGATCGCGATCGCCGAGAGGTGGTTGGCCACCACGTCGTGCAACTCCCTTGCCATGCGGGCGCGTTCGGCCGTGACCGCCTGGGTGCGGTCGAACTCCGCGAGCAGGGCGGTCTGTTCGGCTCTCAGGTGGGCCGCCTCCGCCGCCGCGCGGTGGTCGCGGACCAGGACGCCGGTGGTCGCGGGGGTGAAGGTGACGAGGGCGACCGCGAAGCCGATCAGGAGGGCGTTGGGGTGATGCCAGAAGGCGAACGGGATCGCCGCTGCCAGCAGGGTCAGGAGTGCGGAGGCGCGGGGGATGAAACGTGCCGTCGCGGGGGTGCCGTAGAGGACCGCCGCGTACACCAGGTCCGTGTACAGCAGGACGGTGACGATGCTGCCCCGGGTGATCGTGTCCAGGGCGAGGAGGGCCGTGCCGAGGAGGGTGGCGGTGACGGGGTGGGTTCTGCGCAGGAGTGCGCATGCCGACATCAAGGCCAGGGGGATCAGGGCGGCCCAGGTCGGGGGCCACAGGACCAGGTTGTTGTCGCCTCCCTGGCGGGCGTAGAGGCCGATCGTCCACAGGAGGGTGCCGCCGGTCAGGCCTGCGGCTGCGATGCGGATGTCGTCGCGGTGGGGTCGTACGGCCATGGGTCCATCCAACACGGCGGGGGGTGGCGGGGCGTGGTGCGTGGGGCGGGTCCTGGACTGCATCTTTCGATGTACCGGGATCTCGTCGTGGGTGACGAGGTGAGGGGGGTGGGATGGCGGGAGGCTGGGAGGGAGAGCGGGGGTCCTGGAGGGAGCTGAGACATGATCGTCGGGTTGATCATCGCCTGTGAGGTGGCGTTCTGGGTGTTGCTGGCGGCCGGGTTGCTCTTCCGGTACGGACTCAAGATGCCGCGCACCGGGCTGGCGTTCCTGCTCTGCGAGCCGTTGCTTGAGGTCGTCCTGTTCATCGTCACGGCCATGGATCTCCGGGACGGGGCTGAACCCAGCTGGCACCATGGCGTCGCCGCCGTCTACATCGGCTTCACCGTCGGGCTCGGGCACTCCACCATCAAATGGGCCGACGCACAGGTCTCCCACCGCTTCTTCGGTGGCCCTCCTCCCGTCAAGCCCCCCAAGTACGGCATGGCCCGCGCCGCCCACGAGTGGAAAGTCGCCGCCCGCTGGATCGTCGCGGCACTCGTCGCCGCCGGGCTTCTTCAGGCCGCGATCTGGTATGTCGGGGATGCGGGGGAGACGGGGTCGTTGCGGTGGTGGCAGTCCCGGATGCTGCTTGTGATCGGCATCAACGTGATCATCGCCGGGGCGTACACGGTGTTTCCGAAGCGGGGGTCTGAGGGGCGGGTGGAGGAGGAGAGGGAAGGCGCGGGGCGGGGATACTGACGCCATGGACGACGCTGTATCCGTGAGTCGGGCGCGTGTGGACCTC
Organism: Streptomyces sp. S6; assembly: GCF_054880855.1. NCBI lineage: Bacteria > Bacillati > Actinomycetota > Actinomycetes > Kitasatosporales > Streptomycetaceae > Streptomyces > Streptomyces sp. S6. The sequence continues at coordinate 22,459 of NZ_JBTYMC010000083.1, forward strand.
TCCCTTCTGGTCGACAGGGCCGAGGCGGGCGAACCGACGGTCATCACTCGGCGGGGGGTTCCTGTTGCCGCGATCGTGCCGATGGGCGAATACGACGCGTTGGAGCGGGCTGTCGATGCTGAACTGGGGCGCCAGGCACTGAGGGAACTCGCGGAGGAGGGGCCGAGGGCCTCGTGGGCGGAGGTGTTGGGGGATGTGGTGAACGGGGCTGAATGAGGTGCGGGGTGCGGGTTGGTGGGGGCTGGGGTGGGGGGCGTTTCGCTCACCCGCGCTTGCGGGGTGCCGCTGCGCCCACCCGTGCCGCCCCATGGGGTACCTCCCAGGCCTTTGAGGCACTGGGGGAGGCACGACTGCCCGCAGCTGGGTGGCGGGTGGGTGGCGGGTGGGTGGCGCGGTTGTGTGGGGTGAGTAGGCGGGTGCGGGTGTGTTGTGGCTGGTCGCGCAGTTCCCCGCGCCCCTAGACCCGTTGGCCGTCTGCCGGAGGGCCGGGCTGAGGTCGCGGGGAGGGTAGTCTCGCCCGCTGCCCGCTGCCCGCTGCCCGCTGCCCGCTGCCCGCTGCCCGCTGCCCGCTGCCCGCTGCCCGCTGCCCGCTGCCTGTTTGCGGTTCTCTACCTCTCCCCGCCCGGCACCCACAGCACATCCCCCGTCTCCTTGTTCGCTGTCCGCGCCAGGATGAACAGGAGGTCGGACAGGCGGTTCAGGTATGTCGCTGTCAGGGGGTTCATCGTGGCGGCGTGGGCCTCCAGAGCCGCCCACGTGGAGCGTTCCGCGCGGCGGGTGACCGTGCAGGCGTGGTGGAGGAGGGCGGCGCCGGGGGTGCCGCCGGGGAGGATGAAGGAGCGGAGTTTTTCGAGGGTGGAGTTGTAGTGGTCGCAGTCGGCTTCGAGGCGGTCGATGTATTGCTGTTCCACGCGGAGAGGGGGGAAGGCCGGGTTCTCCACCACCGGGCAGGAGAGGTCCGCTCCTACGTCGAACAGGTCGTTCTGGATGCGGGTGAGGACCTTCACCACGTCCTCCGGCAGCGCGCCGAGGGCGATCGCCGTGCCCAGTGTCGCGTTCGCCTCGTTCGTGTCGGCGTAGGCCGCGATGCGGAGGTCGGTTTTGGGGACGCGGCTCAGGTCGCCGAGGTTGGTGGTGCCCTGGTCGCCGGTGCGGGTGTAGATGCGCGTCAGATTGACCATGGGGACAGGGTAGTTGTGGCCGGGTGGGGGCCGTTTGTGTGATGTCCGCCAGAACACACGTGACGCGCGTTACTAAGCCGTCACAGAGAGCCTTGATCCCGCTAGGGTCCGGGCCAAGGGCTGGTGGATCGGGGTGGGTTCACCCGCCGGGGGCGGCCGGCGCCGTGGTGGGACGTTCGCACTAGGACACGCGAACCGCACACGCCCCACGAGCCTCACCCCTGCGAGTGAATTCGGTATCGGTTCGCTCACAGACGGCAACCTCCGGCCGCTCAGGGCAGTCAGACGATGCGATACCGACGCAGGGGAGCTGCATATGCACATCAGGGGCGACCACACCGAGGTGGTCGTCGGGGGTCGGCTGGACGTGCACAGCGCGGCGGACGCCCGTACGGTCCTGCACTCGGCCGTCGACGCCGGAGCCGGCGATCTGTTGCTGGACCTGTCGGAACTGGACTTCTGGGACGCCACGGGCCTCGGTGTGATCATGGGCGTGCACCGCCGCGCGGGCCGTGCCGGACGCCGTCTGGTCCTGCGCGGTGTACCCCCGCAACTGCAACGCCTGCTGGTGGCGACCCGCCTGCACCGCATCCTCGTCATCGAGGGCGCCGAGCCGGCGTCGTCCCTGCCCAGGGTCTGACCAACCGTGACGTCTCGGGCGGGCCGGTACCCCGGTCTGTCGGAGATGCTGTGCGAAGGTTTACGGTTCGATGGCCCGCCTCCCTCAGCCCTCTGGCGGGCACCGGACCAGAAGCGACAGCGACGTGTGCAGCGCGGCCGGGAAGGGCCACCACCACACGACGCTTTTGGGGGGCTTGACCGATGGACCCGAACACCCGGGAGCCCGAGGAGACCGGCGAGGACGGCCGCGCGCAGCGCCCCCGCCCCACCAGGGACCCCCTGGCACCCGACTTCGCCCCGCACACGCCGACCCCGATCCGTACGGTCGACGTCGTGGCCGGCGAGCACCTGCTCACCGTCAACCCCGTCGACGGCAGCGAGATAGAGCTCTGCCCGCCGACGGAACGCCCCGAACCCCCCACGCCCCCGGCGCACCACCTTCCGCACACAGCCGCCGCATCCTGGTCGACAGATGTTCATCTGCGCGCGGGCGGCGAGCGCGG
>NZ_JBTYMC010000084.1:0-24469 GCF_054880855.1 Streptomyces sp. S6
GGGCCGTCGACCTCGCCCGTGTCCTCGCCGCCGACACCCGCGCCCGCGCGGAACGCCTCGGCACGGACACGGCCATCGGTGAGGCCCTGCGCTGCGCGGCGGCCCTCGAAACCGGCCAGCGCGCCGTCCGCCTCGCCGCCCAGGCGGTCACCTACCTGGAGTCCTCCCCGTGCCAGTACGAACACGCGGCGGCGCGCATCGAGTTCGGGACGCTGTCGCGGTCGGTGTCGGAACTGCGGAAGGGGCTGGATCTGGCGAGGATGTGCGGGGCGGACGGGTTGGTGCAGCAGGCGGAGGGGGCGTTGGCGGGGCTGGAGTGAGGGAGGGCGGTGCTCCTCTCTCACGCCGTGTCCTGCTCACACCGCCAGCAACTGCCCGGTGACTCGCGTCAGTCGCTCCCTGGTCCCCGCGTCGTACGTCGCCTCGTGCGCCCGCGAGGCGGCCGTCCCGTCGAAGTAGCCCCCCGACCCGACGTCCTCGGCGGTCAGCGCCAGCACCCCCGGCGCCCCGTCCGCCACCGAACTCCACGGCGCGACCCCGCCCTCCCGCACCATCGCCGTGTCCATGAACGTCGCCGGATGCACGACGTTCACGGCGACCCCGCTGTCCGCCAGCTCCTCGGCCAGCGTGAACGTGAACGCGGCCAGCGCGAACTTGGAGCGGCGGTACGCGGCGAACCCGTCGTAGCCCCGGGCGAACTCGGGATCGTCGAAGGCGACCGGCTCCTGGCCCACGGACCCCACGTTCACGATCCGGGCCGGCGTGTTCGCCCGCAGCACCGGCAGCAGCGCCCGGGTCAGCACGACGGGCGCCAAGTAGTTCACGGCGAGCCGCAGTTCATGCCCGTCGAGGCTCAGCTCCCGCCCCGCGCCGGGCGCCCCGGACCCGACGCCCGCGTTGTTGACGAGGACGTCGAGACCGGGGTGGGCCAGCGCCACCCGCTCGCCCAACTCCCGTACGGCGGACAGCGAAGCGAGATCCGCGACGAACCCCTCCGCCTGCCCCTCGGTCCGCAGCTCGGACACGAGCCGCTCGGTACGCCGGGCGTCCCGCCCGTGCGCCAGCACCAGATGCCCGTCCCGGACGAGTTCGAACGCGACGTACCGGCCGAGCCCGGACGTCGCACCGGTGATCAGAATGGTCGACATGGTCCAACGGTAGGCGCCGAACGTGTCCGGCGGGCCAACCCTTTGCACCGTACGACCAGCAGTGGCACCCTTATTCGTCCTCTTCCGCCAGCACCCGCTGGGCCACGGCGAACGCCGAGTTGGCGGCCGGCACCCCCAGGTACACGGCGGACTGGAGCAGCACCGCCCCGATCTCCTCGGGCGTCAGCCCGTTGCGGCGGGCCGCCCGCACGTGCATCGCCAGCTCGTCGTAGTGCCCGTGCGCGACGAGCGCCGTCAGCGTGATCAGGCTGCGCTCGCGGCGCGACAGCGTCGGGTCGGTCCAGATCTCGCCCCAGGCGTACCGGGAGATGAAGTCCTGGAACCGCGCGGTGAATGCGGACTGCCGCTCCTGCGCCCGGTCGACGTGCGCGTCCCCGAGGACCTCGCGCCGCACCGCCATGCCCAACTCCGCGCCGCCGCCCCCGAGATGGGCGCGCAACGCGGTCAGCACGGCCTTCGGGCACTGCGCGGGCGCCAGATGCGCGGCCCCGGGCAGCTCCACCAGCGTGGACCCCGGGACCCCGTCGGCGATCTCCCGCAGGTGCGCCGGAGGCGTCGCGGGGTCCTCGCGGCCGGCGATCACCAGTGTCCGCGCCCGGATCTCCCCGAGCCGCTCCCGCACGTCGAAGGAGGCGAGCGCGTCACAACAGGCCGCGTACGCACCGGGGTCCGTGGCCGCGAGGTCCGCCAGCAGACCCGGCTCCCGGAACTCCCCGGCGAACCACCGCCCGGCGGTGGGCTCCAGCAGCCACTCCATGCCCTCCGCCCGCACCCGCGCGGCCCGCTCCTGCCAGGGCGCGGCCCCGCCGAAGTGCGCCGAGGAGCAGAGCACGGCCAGCGACCGAACCCGCTCCGGATACTCCAGCGCGAGCTGCATCCCGACGGCACCGCCGATCGACACCCCGGCGTAGGCGAACCGCTCGATCCCCAGCGCGTCCGCCAACCGCACGACCAGCGCGGCGAGTTCGGACATCGTCGCCCCGGCCCCGATCAGCTCCGCCGCCGATCCGCCGTGCCCCGGCAGATCCCACCGCACCACCCGGTGCGTCACCGACAGCTCGGGCGCCACCTTGTCCCACAGCGCCTGCGACGTCCCCACGGACGGCCCCAGCAGCAGCGGGGGAGCCGAAGGGGAGCCCTCGGTACGGTGGTTGAGCAGCTTCTCGGTCAACGTCGCTCCAGGGCACGGTCGGTGAGGGCACCGGCGAGACCGGTGTAACGGGCGGGATCGGTGAGGTCCGAGAGGTCGAGGTCCTTCAACTCGGGCTCCTCGGCCAGGAGATCGGCGAGCGTCCGGCCCTCGGTGTACGTCCGCCGGGCCAGCGACGTCAGCAGCTCCTTGGCGCGGGCCCGCCCGAGGACCGCCGCCAGCTCGGCGGCCAGCCGCTCCGACACGATCAACCCGTGCGTGAGCCCCAGGTGTTCCCGCATCACCTCCGGCAACACCCGCAGCCCCTCGACGAGTTCGACGGCGTCCCGCGCGGCCCCGCCGGTCAGCCGCAGCAGATCCCGCAGCGGCTCCCACTCGGCGTGCCACGCCCCCGCCGGCCGCTCGTCCTCCGCGACCAGCGACCCGTACAGCGTCGCCGCGAGCTGCGGAGCGCGCCGGGCGGCGGCCAGGACCAGCGTCGCCCGCACCGGGTTCGCCTTGTGCGGCATCGCGGACGACCCGCCCCCGCTGCCCTCGGCGACCTCCCCGACCTCGGTCCGCGCCAGCGCCAGCACATCGACGGCGACCTTCCCGAGCGCCCCCGCCGTGAACGCCAGCGCCCCGGCGAGGTCCGCGACCGGCGTCCGCAGCACATGCCACGGCAACTGAGGCTCCCGCAGCCCCAGTTCGGCGGCGAACGCCCCCGGCAGCCCGCTCGCGTCACCACCGCCGAACACCGTGAACGCGGCCAGCGTCCCGGCCGCGCCGCCCAGTTGGGCCGGCAACGAGCGGTGGACGGCCGTCAGCCGGTCCCGCGCGTCCAGCACCAGCGAGCGCCAGCCGGCCGCCTTCAGACCGAAGGTCGTCGGGACGGCGTGCTGGGTGAGCGTGCGGCCCGGCATCGCGGAGTCGCGGTGCGCGGCGGCGAGAGAGGCCAGCGCCCGCTGGACACGGTCGAGGTCGGCGAGGACGAGGCCGAGGGTGCGGGACGCGACCAGCATCGCGGCGGTGTCCAGAATGTCCTGGCTGGTGGCGCCCCGGTGGACGTACGGGCCGTGCTCGGCGCCGACAGCGTTCGTGAGGTCGGCGACCAGGGGGATCACCGGGTTCCCGCCCGAGCGGGCCCGCTCGGCGATACCGGGCACGTCGAAGCGGGCCGGGTCGGCCGCCTCGGTGACTGCCTCGGCGGCCTCGGCGGGGGCGAGGCCCAGCGCGGCCTGCGCACGCGTCAGCGCGGCCTCCGCGTCGAGGAGGGCCCGCAGATACGCGGCGTCGCTCGTCGCCCCGGCGGCCGGGGAGCCCGTCCAGCCGGGGGCGAGGAGGCCGTCGTCGGTCACCGGAACTCCAGGAAGACCGTCTCGCCCGCGCCCTGGAGACGGACGTCGAACCGGTACGAGCCCGGCCCGCTCCCGGTGGCCAGCAGCGTGCCGCGCCGGTCGGGGTCGACGCGGGTCAGCAGCGGGTCGACGGCGTGCGCGGTCTCGTCGCCCGGCAGGTAGATCCGCGTGTACAGGTGCACCAGCAGGCCGCGCGCGAACACGCACACGCTGATGTACGGGGCGCTCGCCCCGCGCGCCGCCGGGCGGAGCGTGCGCGCCGACCAGTGCCCGTTGGCGTCGGTCTGGACGCGGCCCCAGCCGGTGAACTCCACGCCGTTGCGCCCGAGGAACCCGCCGGTCGCCGGGTCCCGCCGCATCGAGCCGTCCACCTGCGCGACCTCGCCGTCGGGGCCCGCGCCCCACAGTTCGAGCAGCGCGTCCGGCAGGGGGTTGCCCTCGCCGTCGTACACGTACCCCTGGAGGGTGATCGTGTCCGGGTGGCCCGTCGGCGCGATGTCGCCGCCCCCTCGGAACGGCAGGGCGTGCCCGTAGAACGGGCCGACGGTGTGCGACGGCGTCGGCAGCACCGACTCCGGGCGGGTGGTGTCGATCCTGGTCATTCGGTCAGCGCCCCTCTTCCATCCAGGTGGCCCGCGGGCCGTCCAGCACGATGTCCCAGTGATAGCCCATCGAGAACTCCGGCACCGACAGGCTGTGGTCGTACGTCGCCACCAGGCGCTGTCGCGCCGCGTCGTCCGTCACGGACTGGATGATCGGGTCGTACGGGAACAGCGGGTCCGCCGGGAAGTACATCTGCGTCACGAGCCGCTGCGTGAACGCCGACCCGAACAGGGAGAAGTGGATGTGCGCGGGGCGCCACGCGTTCAGGTGCTGCCGCCACGGGTAGGGGCCGGGCTGGACGGTGGTGAACCGGTAGAAGCCGCGCTCGTCGGTCAGTGTCCGCCCGACGCCCGTGAAGTTGGGGTCCAGCGGCGCGTCGTGCTGCTCCCGCTGGTGCGCGTACCGGCCGGCCGAGTTGGCCTGCCAGATCTCCACGAGCTGCCCCCGCACCGGCTTCCCGTCCCGGTCCAGCACCCGCCCCGACACGGTGATCCGCTCCCCGACCGGCTCGCCGTCGTGCTGGCGGGTCAGGTCGTTGTCGATCTCCGTGATGTCCCGTTCCCCGAAGGCGGGGGAGTGCAGCTCGACGAGCTCGGGGTCCTTGGCGGTGTCGATGGCGACGAGCGGCTGGGTGGGGTGGCGCAGGACGGAGGAGCGGTAGGGGGCGTAGTCCCGGCGGGGGTGGTGCTCGACGGGCTGCCCTTCGCCGAGGCGCTTCTCGTAGGCGGCGCGCTCGGCGGCTATGGCGAGGTCGATGTCGTGCTGGGTGAGAGTCATGGGAGAGGGCTCCTGTTCGATCGTTCCGGGGGCTTATCGTTCGAGCACCAGCGCGAGCCCTTGGCCGACACCGATGCACAACGTGGCGACCCCGACCCCTGAGCCCCTGCGGGCCAGTTGATGCGCGACCGTCCCCGCCAGCCGCGCCCCCGACATCCCCAGCGGATGCCCCAGCGCGATGGCCCCGCCCTGCGGATTCAGCACCGCCGGATCGAACTCGGGCCACTCGGCGACACACCCCAGCACCTGCGCGGCGAAGGCTTCGTTCAGCTCCAGTACCGAGAGATCCCCGAACCCCTTCCCGGCCTTGCGCAGCGCCCGCCGCACCGCCTCCACGGGCGCCAGCCCGAAGTACTGCGGATCGATCGCGGACACCCCGGTCGCGGTCACCCGCGCGAGCGGCTCCCGCCCGACCGCCCGCAGCCCCTCCTCGTCGGTCAGCAGCAGCGCAGCCGCCCCGTCGTTGAGCGGCGACGCGTTCCCGGCCGTCACCGTCCCGCCCTCCGTCCGGAACGACGGCTTCAGCTTGGCCATGGCGGCCAAGGAGGCGTCGGGGCGGACGCACTCGTCGGCGCCGAAGGCGACGGGGTCGCCCTTGCGCTGAGGGATCGACACCGGCGCCAGCTCGGCGTCGAACAGCCCCTGCTCCTGCGCGGCGGCGGCCCTCCGGTGCGAGGCGAGCGCGAACTCGTCCTGCTGTTCCCGCGTGATCTTGTGCTTGTCGGCGATGAGTTCGGCGCTCTCGCCCAGCGGGACGGTCCACTGCGGGTCCATCCGGGGGTTGACCATCCGCCAGCCGAGGGTGGTGGAGTACAGCTCGGCGTGCCCTGCGGGGAACGGCCTGTCGTTCTTCGGCAGGACGTACGGCGCCCGGGTCATGGACTCGACGCCGCCCGCGACGACGACGGACGCGTCCCCGACGGCGATGGCGCGGGCCGCCTGGATCACGGCCTCGAGGCCGGACGCGCAGAGCCGGTTGACGCTGACCCCGGGCACGGACGTCGGCAGCCCCGCGAGGAGTCCCGCCATCCGGGCGACGTTGCGGTTGTCCTCCCCGGCGCCGTTGGCGTTGCCGAAGTACACGTCCTCGACGCGCGCGGGGTCGAGGTCCGGCGTGCGGGCGATCAGTTCCCGGATCGCGTGCGCGCCGAGGTCGTCGGGCCGGACGCCCGAGAGTGCGCCGTTGTAGCGCCCGATCGGCGTGCGGACCGCGTCGACGATGTAGACGTCCTTCATCCCGTTCACTCCACTCCCTCCGTCACGGTCACCTTCGCGTCGGTCTTCGCGAGGATCTCCTCGGCGCTCACCCCGGGGGCCGTCTCGACGAGGACGAGCCCCTCCCCGGTGACGTCCAGGACGCCCAGGTCGGTGATGATCCGGTTCACGCAGCCCTTGCCGGTGAGCGGCAGGGCGCACTCAGTGAGGATCTTCGGTGTGCCGTCCTTCGCGGTGTGGGTCATCACGACGATGACGGTCCGCGCGCCGTGCACGAGGTCCATCGCCCCGCCGATGCCGGTGACCAGCTTCCCGGGGATCGCCCAGTTCGCGAGGTCCCCCGTCTCGGAGACCTGCATCGCCCCGAGGACGGCGACGTCGATGTGGCCGCCCCGGATCATCCCGAAGGACAGCGCGGAGTCGAAGAAGGAGGCGCCCGGCAGGACCGTGACGGTCTCCTTGCCGGCGTTGATGAGATCCGGGTCGACGGCGTCCTCGGCCGGGTAGGGGCCGGTGCCGAGGATGCCGTTCTCCGACTCCAGGACGACCTCGACGCCCGGGGGGAGGTGGTTCGGGATGAGCGTCGGCAGGCCGATGCCGAGGTTGACGTAGCTCCCGTCGGGCAGCTCGCGCGCGGCGCGGGCGGCCATCTCCTCGCGTGTCCAGGCCATCAGCTGCTCACCGTCCGCTGCTCGATCTTCTTGTCGGCGGCCTGCTCCGGGGTCAGCGCGACGACGCGCTGGACGAAGATCCCCGGCAGGTGGACCGCGTCGGGGTCGATCTCGCCGGGTTCGACGAGCTCCTCGACCTCGGCGATCGTGACGCGGCCGGCCATCGCCGCGAGGGGGTTGAAGTTGCGGGTGGACTTGTTGAAGACGAGGTTGCCGTGCCGGTCGCCCTTCGCGGCGCGGACCAGCGCGAAGTCCGTGCGGATACCGCGCTCCAGGACGTACTCGGTGCCGTCGAAGTCGCGGACCTCCTTCGGCGGGGAGGCGAGCGCGACGCCGCCCTGGCCGTCGTACCGCCAGGGCAGGCCGCCGTCCGCGACCTGCGTGCCCACGCCGGCCGGGGTGTAGAAGGCGGGGATCCCGGCGCCGCCCGCGCGCAGGCGCTCGGCGAGCGTGCCCTGGGGGATCAGCTCGACCTCCAGCTCACCGGCCAGGTACTGGCGCGCGAACTCCTTGTTGGCGCCGATGTACGAGCCGGTGACGCGGGCGATGCGCCCGGCCGCGAGGAGGATCGCGAGGCCGCTCTCCATCGCCCCGCAGTTGTTGGAGACCACCGACAGGCCGCCCGAGCCGCGCGCGAACAGCGCCTCGATCAGCACGGTCGGCACTCCGCTCAGCCCGAACCCGCCCACGGCCAGCGACGCGCCGTCCGGCACATCGGCCACCGCCTCCTCGGCTGTGGCGACCACCTTGTCCATCCGTCCAGCCCCATCTCTCTATTACTCAGCGCACTGAGCATTTCGGCGAGGATGCCCCCACGCTCCCACCACGACGCGAAGACCGTCAAGACCCTTGCATTGAAGCAGGTGAGATGTGTGCGGAGAGTAAAGACAACCGTCGGAGAGTGCGGGTATCGTTCAGTGCACCGACGAATTCTACGAGGGGAGCGCCCATGGCCGCGGTGGACCTCACCACCCACCCCGGGCATCTGGCCCGACGGCTCCAGCAGGCCCACTACCTGCTGTGGAACACGATGGTCTCGGAGGAGATCACCTCCCCGCAGTTCGCCGTCCTCAACACCCTCGTCGCCGAACCCGGCCTCGACCAGCGGACGGTGGGGGAGCGGGTGGGCCTCGACCGGTCGACGATCGCCGAGGTGATCAGCCGCCTCTGCAAGCGAGGGCTCCTCGACAAGATCCGCGACCCGCAGGACGGCCGCCGCTCCCTCCTGAGGCCCACCGAGGACGGCGTCCGCGTCCACCGCAAGCTGACCGTGCGCACGGCCCGCATGAACCAGGTCTTCCTCGCGCCCCTCTCCGTCGCCGAGCAGGCCGTGTTCTTCGCGCTGATACAGCGGGTCGCCGACGCGGCGGAGGACCTGCGCCACCCCGGCGAACCGGCCCACACCCGGGAAACCCCCTGACCCTCGGTGTCCTGCCCGGTCACAAGTGATCGCGCTCGTTCCGCTGCTCCGTCCGGGGCGTCCCCAGGATCTCCCCGAGGTCGTACCGCACCGGCTCCTCCAGTTGTGCGTACGTACAGCTCTCCGGCGTACGGTCGGGGCGCCAGCGGCGGAAGCGGGCCGTGTGGCGGAAGCGGACGCCGTTCTCCATGTGGTCGTACGCCACCTCGGCCACCCGCTCGGGCCGCACCGGCACCCAGGAGAGGTCCTTCTTGCCGGACCAGCGGCTCGGCGCCCCCGGCCGCCGCGCCGACTCGTGCGCCGCCGCGTCGCCCCACGCCGCCCAGGGATGCGCCGAGGTGTCGGCCAGGCGCAGCGGCTCCAGCTCCTCGACCAGCTCCGCGCGCCGCGCCATCGTGAACGACGCCGACACACCCACGTGCTGAAGGGCGCCGGCGTCGTCGTACAGGCCCAGGAGCAGCGAGCCGACCACCGGGCCGCTCTTGTGGAAGCGGTATCCGGCGACGACCGTGTCGGCCGTCCGCTCGTGCTTGACCTTGAACATCGCCCGTTCGTCCGGGAGGTAGGGCAGGGTGAGCGGCTTGGCGATCACGCCGTCGAGCCCCGCCCCCTCGTACTGCTCGAACCAGCGTGCGGCCACCGCCGTGTCGGTCGTCGCGGGTGCCAGGTGCACCGGTGGGGTGACCCCGGCGAGGGCCCGTTCCAGCAGGGCACGCCGGTCGGTCAGCGGGACGTCGAGGAGGGACTCGTCCAGCAGCGCCAGCAGGTCGAACGCGACGAACGACGCCGGGGTGCGCTCGGCGAGGGTGCGGACCCGGGAGTCGGCCGGGTGGATGCGCTCGGTCAGTGCGTCGAAGTCCAGCCGCCCGCCTCGCGCGATCACGATCTCCCCGTCCAGCACGCACCGCTGCGGCACCCGCTCCTTCAGCGCCGCCACCAGCTCGGGAAAGTACCTGGTCAGCGGCTTGGTCGTGCGGCTGCCCAGCTCCAACTGGTCCCCGTCGCGGAACACGATCGCCCGGAAGCCGTCCCACTTCGCCTCGTACTGCATGCCCGGCGGGATCTTCGCCGCCGACTTGGCGAGCATGGGCTTCACAGGGGGCATCACCGGCAGATCCATGGCTGAAGTCTCACCCGCCACCGAGCGAAATGCCTGATATGCGCGTTTCGCCTACGGTGGCTCCATGGGTGATGCGGTCGAGCTGGAGGTCGGCGGGCGGACGGTACGGCTGTCCAGCCCCGGCAAGGTGTTCTTCCCGGAGCGCGGCTTCACCAAGCTGGACCTCGCCCGGTACTACCAGGCCGTCGCGCCCGGCGTCCTGCGCGCTCTGCGCGACCGCCCCACCACCCTGGAGCGCTATCCCGACGGCGTCGACGGCGAGCACTTCTTCCAGAAACGCGCCCCCAAGGGGATGCCCGACTGGATCCCCACCGCCCACATCACCTTCCCCAGCGGACGCAGCGCCGACGAGATGTGCCCCACCGAACAGGCCGCCGCCCTGTGGGCCGCCCAGTACGGCACCCTCACCTTCCACCCCTGGCCCGTCCGCCGCGCCGACGTCGACCACCCCGACGAACTCCGCATCGACCTCGACCCCCAACCGGGCACCGACTACGCCGACGCCGTCCGCGCCGCCCACGAACTGCGGTCCGTGCTCGACGAGTTCGGCGGCCTGCGCGGCTGGCCCAAGACCTCCGGCGGGCGCGGACTGCACATCTTCGTGCCCATCGAGCCCCGTTGGACGTTCACGCAGGTGAGACGGGCGGCGATCGCCGTCGGCCGGGAGATGGAACGCCGGATGCCGCAGCAGGTGACCATCAAGTGGTGGAAGGAGGAACGCGGCGAGCGGATCTTCATCGACTACAACCAGACCGCCCGCGACCGCACGATCGCCTCCGCCTACTCCGTACGCCCCCACCCGCACGCCCCCGTCTCCGCACCCCTGCGCTGGGACGAGCTGGACGACGCGCACCCCCGGGACTTCGACCTCGCCACCATGCCCGCGCGCTTCGCCGAACTCGGCGACGTGCACGCGGACATGGACGACCACGCGTTCTCGCTGGACGCCCTGCTCGACCTCGCCCACCGGGACGAGCACGAGCACGGGCTCGGCGATCTGCCGTACCCGCCCGAGTACCCCAAGATGTCGGGGGAGCCCAAGCGGGTCCAGCCGAGCCGAGCCCGTGACGCAGATTAGGAGAGGTCCATGATCCGGACGTCCCGGAAGGACACGACGTCCGTCGTGCTGTGCACCTGGAGCCCGATGTACCCGGCCGCGTAACGCCGCCCGTCGGTCCCCGGGTCGTCACCGCGCGGAGGTTCGAAGACCTGGCCGCCGGTGTTGTCGAACTCGTTGATCAGCACGCCGTTCCTGAAGACCGAGTAGTGCTGGTCGACCACCCGGATCTCGTAGTCGTTCCAGGTGCCCTTCTGCGTGACCTGCGCCCCGGCCAGCCCGACCCGGTCGAAGCCGTACACCGAGCCGGTCTTGTACATGTCGCCGGTCGGCGAGTCGAACACCTGAACCTCGTGCCCGAACTTGATCGCCGCCCACTCCGGACGCGGCTCCTCCGGGTGGTCGTGGACCCACGGGAACCGCACGAACACACCGGAGTTGGCGTTCGAGGTGCCCGGCGCGTCGTCACGCCACTGGAGGCGCAGCGAGAAGTCACCGTAGGTGCGCTGCGGGAACCACAGCATGCCGAGGCCCGACCGCGAAGTGCCGCTGGTGATCGAGCCGTCCGCGTTCAGCGCGAACGAACCGCCGCCCACCTGCTGCCACTTGGCGAACGACGCCGCCGTCCCGTCCATGATCGTGCGGTAGCCCTCGGTCTGTCCCGGCGTGCCGATCCCGGACGCGCGGGCCGCCGCGTCGATCGCGTCGTACTCGCGGGCGTCGACGACGCCGTCCCGGAACAGGCCGTCCAGAACGGTCTTCACGTGCTTGAGGAACAGCGCGTGGGACGTCCACTCCTTCTCGTCCTCGATCAACTCGTTGATCCTGCACCGGGAGTCGGTCAGCCGGTTCGGGACACCCGAGTCGACCGTCCCGACGATCACCGTCGACCGCTCGTCGAACTCCGGGCAGTCGGGCGCCGGCACCGGACTGCCGACGACGCTGAAGGTGACCGTCCGCGCCGCCGACGTGTTCCCGGCCCGGTCCGTCGCCCGGTAGGCCAGCGTGTGCGTGCCCGCCCGGTCGACGACCACGGGTGCCCCGTACGCCAGATAGGGCCCGGCGTCGATCGAGTACTCGATCCGCTCGACCCCCGAACCGTCCCCGTCCGTCGCGCTCACCGTCACCCGGGCGCTGCCGACGTACGCGCCGTCCGAGTTCCGCGTCCCGCTGACGGTCACGCCGGTCACCGGCGGCACGGTGTCGGGCGCGGGCGAGGCGACGACCGTGAACCGCACGTCCTTCACCGCCGACACGTTGCCCGCCTTGTCGGTGGCGCGGTAGCGGACCGTGTGCGCGCCGGTCTGATGCACCATCACGGGCGCGGTGTACGGCTGCCAACTCCCGTCGCCGAGCGCGTACTCGATGGTGTTGACGCCCGAACCGGTGTCGGACGCCGTCACGGTGACGGTCGCCATCTCCACGTAGGCGCCGTCCGGGCGCTGTTCACCGCTGACCGTCGCCGAGGTCTCCGGCGCGGTCGTGTCGTCGCTCTGCGGCGCGACGACGGTGAACCTGACGGTCTTCTCGGCGGACACGTTGCCCGCCTTGTCGAACGCCCGGTAGCGGGCCGAGTACCGGCCGACCTGGTCGACGACGACCGGGGTGGTGTACGGCCGCCACACGTCCTCGTCGCCGATCGCGTACTCGATCCGGTCGACGCCGGAACCCGCGTCGGTCGCGGTGAGGGCGACGGTCGCCGAACCGACGTACTCGCCCTGGGAGTTCTGCACCCCGGTGATCCGCGCGTCGGCCTCGGGGGCGGTCGTGTCCTCGCCGGTGCCCTCGGTGACGACGAGAATGCCCTGCATCTGGCCGTGGCCGGGGATCGTGCAGTGGTAGAGGTAGCGGCCCGGGGTGAGGGTCACCTCGGCGGTGTGCCGGCCGCCCGTGTCGTCGAACGGGTTGGCCAGGATGTTGAGCTGGACGTCACCGTTGAACTCGGGGTCGCCCGTCACGAACGTCAGCGTGTGCGGCATGCCCGTCGTGTTGCCGGTGGCGGCGCTGTTCTCGAAGACGATCGTCGCCTTGCCGGCCATGGCGGTCGTGGGCACCGAGACGTACCGGGTGATGTCGTCGCCCGCCGTCCAGGTCAACACCTGTTCCTGGACGGCCGGTCGGGCGCTGCTGGGCAGGGCCTGGAGGCCCAGCAGCATCAGGACGGCCGCCAACAGGGCGGTCAGGACTCTTTGTCGCCGTCTCACCGGCCGCCTCCCCGTGCGAGCTGTCCGGCGGCCGGGGTCGGTCCGCCGCCCGAGTAAGTGATGCGCCACAGCGCCGACTTGGCGTCTGAGGTGAAGAAACCCCGCCCGTAGTCGAGGACGTACAGCGCGCCGTCGGGTCCGAACTTCCAGTCCATGAGGTTCTTGATGCGGTCGTTGCCCACCGGCACGATCCTCTTCAACGACTCGGCGTGCACGGGCAGTCCGCCGTCCCCCTGCGTCGCCGGGTCCATGACGACGGCGTTGCGCGGCTGGTCGGCGTCGTAGAAGTCGCCGACGAACCACTTGCCGTCCCAGTAGGCCGGCCACTTCGTGGCGCTGGTGCTCGCCGAGTCGTAGCGGTACACGGGACCGTTCATCGTGGCCTGGGCGCCGCCCTTGAGCCACGGCAGCAGGTAGGTGGCCTCCGCCTGCTTGTAGGACGGGACGCCGCTGGCGTCGCGTGGGTAGTCCGGGGCGCCGCCCTGCGGCGAGTACCAGATGTTGTTCCCGGTGACCGGCGGCAGGTTGACGAGGCCGTCGTTGTTCGGCGACTCGTTCTTCGGGTGGTCGCAGTCGTACCAGCCGAGCGGCTTCGACGGGTCCGGCAGATTGCGGTCCCGGTACGGCTGCCTGTTGCCCATGCAGTACGGCCAACCCCGGTTGCCCGCACGGGTGATGGCGGCGAACGTGTCGTACTTCGCCGGACCCCACGTCGTCGAGGGGGCACCCGCGTCGGGGCCGACCCAGCCCGCGTACAGGACGTCCGTCTTCTTGTCGACGAAGATGCGCGCCGGGTTCCTGACGCCCATCACGTAGATCTCGCCGCGCGTCTTGCCGCCGCCCTCGGCGGTCTCCCGGCCGGTGAACAGGTTGCCCGCCGGCAGCGTGTACGTGCCGTCCGGCTCCGGGTGGATGCGCAGGATCTTGCCGTTGAGGTTGTTGGTGTTGCCGGCGGTGCGGCGCGCGTCCGCGAAGGAGACGCCCTTGTAGTTCGGCGCCGGGTTGTTGCCGGAGTAACCCTCGCTGAACTGGCTGGAGTTGTTGTCACCGGTCGCGATGTACAGGTTGCCCTTCGAGTCCCAGGACATGCCGCCGCCCGAGTGGCAGCAACTGTGCACCTGGACGGGCCACTTGAGGAGCACCTGCTCGCTGCCGAGGTCCAGCCTGTTCGTCGCGAGGTCCAACGTGAAGCGGGAGACGCGCCGTTCGGCCATCTGCGTGTCGCGGTTCAGCCGGGAGTGGGGCGTGTAGTGCAGGTACACCCAGCCGTTGTCCTCGAAGCGCGGGTCCAGCTCGATGCCGAGCAGGCCCTCCTCGACCTTGACCAGCTCGTCGCCGCCGCCCTTGTTGCCGAAGACGGTCAACGCCCCTGCCAGGGTGACCTTCTTGGTCTTCGGGTCGTAGACGTGGATCTCGCCCCTGCCCTTGCCGATGTCCGGGTCGTTCCAGTCGGTGATCACCGGCTGCGAGGAGTCGGCGCCGCCCCGGCCGATGTACAGCACCCGTCCGTCCGGTGCGGTGACCAGGCCGTGCGGTTCCCCGATCTGGTCGTTCCGGCCCGGCTGGTTGGGCTGAGTCAGGCGCTCCGCACGGTAGTTGGCGGTGATCGTGGCCTTGCAGTCGGCCTGCGCGAGCCGTGTCGTCCACAGCAGGGCGCCGCGCAGATGGGCACGGAACTCGGTCTCGTCGTACGACGACACCGTCCCGCCGAGCCCGGTGTAGAAGGACCGGCCGCCGTCGTAGTCACGGCACCAACTCACCGGGTGGTCAGCGCCGTTGGCGCCCGCCCCGGGCTGATAGCTGCGCTCGCGGACCCGGGCGACCGTGTGGACGTCGCCGGACGGGTTCTTCGCCCAGTTGAACCACTGGTCGGCGTGCTTCCACTCCAGCGGCAGGTCCTTCGTCGCCGGATGCCGCCGGTCGCCCACCTCGACGACCGCGCGCTGTACGGCAGTCGGGCTCGCCCCGGCCGGACGGGCACCGATCAGGCCGGTGAACCAGTCCGAGTACGGCTCGGCGCGGGCCGCGTCGTGGACGCCGAGGAAACCGCCGCCCGCCTCCATGTACGCCTCCAGGCCCGCCTCCTGGTCCGGGTCGAGGACGTCGCCGCCGCCCGTGAGGAACGCGACCGCGTTGTAACTCCCCAGCGCGGCACCGTCGGTGAAGATCCGGGCGTCGTCCGTCGCCTCCACCGCGAACCGCTGCTCCGCCGGGCCCGACCGGCCGATCCGTTCGATCGCGGCGATCCCCGCGTTCACGACCGGCGACTCGTCACCCGCCGCCGCGGAGCCGTAGAAGACCAGCACCCTCACATCCGCGCCGCCCGGCGGCGACTTGACGGATATCGTTGTCGGGGGTGGCAGCGCCTGGGCCGCGGCAGGCGCGGACAGCAGCCCCGCGACGACCACCCCGGTGGCGAGCCAGATCCGTCTCCTCGTGCTCGATCCTCGTAAGCGCACAGGCACCTCCTCGGTCACGGCGGACAGCGCCAAGGAAGCTAGACCCCTTTGTGCCGTTCGCCAACACCTATGACCGGAATCCCTCAAGCTTTGTCCTGAGTGTGGAGAAACAGTCCCGGGGCCGGTACCGTCGCACAGGTTCATCACAGGTAAGCCTCCGCGAAACCCGGCCCACGACGGGGAGTTGGCCATGGACGGACCCGGACTCGACCGACGGACCCTGCTCGGCGGCGCGGCCGTCGCCGCCTCGCTGAGCCTCGCGCCCGGCTCCACGAACGCCGTCGCGGCACCCCCCGTCGGCACGGTCAGACACCTCACCCTGTACGCCGAGAAGCTCCCCGACGGGAAGTTGGGCTACGGCTTCGAGAAGGGCGAGGCGTCCGTCCCCGGCCCGCTTGTCGAGCTGTACGAGGGCGACACCGCGCACATCACCCTCGTCAACACCCTCGACGTCCCCGTCAGCCTCCATGTCCACGGCCTCGACTACGAGATCACCAGCGACGGCACGAAGCTGAACCGCAGCGACGTCGAGCCCGGCGCCACCCGCACCTACACCTGGCGCACCCACCTCCCCGGGCGCCGCGCGGACGGCACCTGGCGGCCCGGCAGCGCCGGTTACTGGCACTACCACGACCACGTCGTCGGCACCGAGCACGGCACCGTGGGCATCAGGAAGGGGCTGTTCGGGCCGGTGATCGTGCGCCGCCAGGGGGACGTGCTGCCGGACGCGACCCACACCATCGTCTTCAACGACATGCTCATCAACAACAGACCGGCGCACTCCGGGCCGAACTTCGAGGCCACGGTGGGGGATCGGGTCGAGTTCGTGATGATCACCCACGGCGAGTACTACCACACCTTCCACATGCACGGTCACCGCTGGGCCGACAACCGCACCGGCCTGCTCACCGGGCCCGACGACCCGACCCGCGTCATCGACAACAAGATCGTCGGACCCGCCGACTCCTTCGGCTTCCAGGTCATCGCCGGGGAAGGGGTCGGGGCGGGTGCCTGGATGTACCACTGCCACGTCCAGAGCCACTCCGACATGGGGATGGTGGGGCTGTTCCTGGTGAAGAAGCCGGACGGGACGATCCCGGGGTACGAACCGCACCACGAGCACTGAGAGTCCGGGTCCGGCAGTCCTGGGTGCGTCGCAACGCCCTTCTGGATGAAGGGTGTTGATCTCCCGGCGGGTATGCGGTGACTATCCTGAACCGCAGGCCCGCCCCCGAGGAGACGACGTGACCGACCCCGCCCCGCGTCCCACTCTGGAGGCCGTCGCCGCGCGGGCCGGGGTGTCTCGGGCGACCGCGTCACGCGTCGTGAACGGCGGTGACGGGGTGCGGGAACCGCTCGTCGAACGTGTCCGGCGGGCCGTCGAGGAACTCGGGTACGTCCCCAACCGGGCCGCCCGCAGCCTCGTCACCCGCCGGCACGACGCCATCGCCGTCGTCATCGCCGAACCCGAGTCCCGCGTCTTCGCCGACCCCTTCTTCGGGCGCCAACTGCGCGGCATCAGCAAGGAGCTGACCGCCCACGACAACCAGCTCGTCCTGCTGCTGACGGAGGGGCGGGACGATCACGCGCGGGTCGCCCGCTATCTGGCGGGCGGGCATGTCGACGGGGCGCTGGTGTTCTCGCTGCACCTCGACGACCCGTTGCCGGGGCTGCTCCGGGGGGCCGGGGTGCCGATGGTGATCGGGGGGCGGCCGGGGTGGGGTGTGGAGGGGCGGAGTGTGGAGGGGCGGAGGGAGAGGCGTGGGGGAAGGGGTGAGGGGGCTCGGGCGGAGGGGGTTGACGGGCGTGGGGCGGCTTGGCCGGGTGAGACGGGTGGGGGACCCGCGTCCTCCCGCTCACCATCGCCACCTTCACCCCGGCCTGCGTCCTTGACGCCGCCCCGCCCCTCCTCCGTACCGGCACCCCTCCCGGTCGCTCCGGCCTCGGCGCCCGGGCCCGTAGCCCGAGCGACCTCACCGGCCTGGACGCCCGGCTGCGCCGAGGCGTGGTCCAGGGTGAGCGCGGGCCGTGCGGGCGAGGGCGTTCTCGACGGCGCGACCCTCTACGTCGACAGCGACAACCGGGGCGGCGCGCAGGACGCCGTCCGCCATCTCGTCGGGCTCGGGCGGACCCGGATCGCGCACATCACCGGTCCGCCGGACCAGACTTCGGCGGTGGACCGGCTCGACGGATACCTCGATGTCGTCGGCGACACCGACCCCGCCCTCATGGCCGAGGGCGACTTCACGCCGGCCGGCGGGGAGCGGGCGATGCGGGAACTCCTCGCCCGCCGCCCCGACCTCGACGCGGTCTTCGCCGCCAACGACCTCTCCGCCTCGGGCGCGCTGCGCGTCCTGCGTGAGCGGGGGCGCCGGGTGCCGGAGGACGTCGCCGTCATCGGCTTCGACGACATGCTCCCCCTCCCCGAGCAGACCGGCCCACCCCTCACGACGGTCCGCCAGGACATCGAGGAGATGGGCCGCCTGATGGCCCGCCTCCTCCTGCGGCGCCTCTCCCGTACAGCTTCCCCCGACACCCCTCTGACCAGCGTGGTACTGCCGACGAGGCTGATCCGCAGGACGTCGGCGTGAACCACTCCGCAGACAGCCCCCGCTCTCCCTCACCGCCTGCCGACTCGGGTGGTTCGGTACGTGGGCGGCTGCGGCCCCGTCGTGACCGTTCGCGCAGTTCCCCGCGCCACTCCGAAACCCAGACCCCTCACCCCTCCACCCCCACACTCGTGATCACCGCGAACCGAGCCCCGTAAGGATCCGCCAGCTTCGCGAAACGCCCCACCCCCTCCATGTCCACCGCAGGTGCCCGCACACTCCCACCCCCCTCGACCGCCGCGGCGACCACCGCGTCCGTGTCGGCGACCTCGAAGTACGGCAGCCAGTACGCACTGTCCTCATCGGCCGCGTCCGCGAGCGGGACGATGCCGCCGAACATCGCGTCGTCGCCCATGTCCTCGGGATTGACGCAGGTGTACGTCCCGCCGGGGAACGGCATGGCGGAGGTCTCCAGCCCGAGGGCGGCGTGGTAGAAGGCGGCGGCAGCGGCGATGTCGGCGGTGTACAGCTCGGCCCAGCACAGGGACCCCGGCACGCCGGCGAGGTCGAGGCCGGGGAGCAGGGCGGGCTGCCAGAGTCCGAACGGGACGTCGGCCTCGTCCGCGAGGATCGCCATCGTCCCCTGCCCCATCACCTCCATGGGCCGCACCAGCACCTTGCCGTGCGCCCGCGAGGCGGCGTCGGCGGTGGCTCGCGCGTCCGGCGTCCGGAAGTACAGCGTCCAGGACGGCGGCCCCTGCTCCCCGGTCGTCTCCATCCCGGCCGCGACGGTCTTCCCGTCGAGCCGGAAGAAGCCGTACCCGCCCGCGTCCGGCCCGGCGGACTCGAACCGCCAGCCGAACAGCGCGCCGTAGAACTCGCTCGCGCCCTTGATGTCGGGCGTCCCCAGGTCGATCCAGTTCGGTGCGCCGTCGACGAAACGTGTGGTGATCATGGCCACCCTCCTCGGCAGGAAACCCTTGACCGCCGAGTCTTGCACCGCCCACTGACAATCGCCCTCCGGCCCAGGTCACCCCCGCCTTCGCGCCGTGGACGCCCCCGCACCGGCCCGTTGATCGCCCGTTGATCAAACGTTTTCGCCCACCCGGCACGATCCGGTCATGTCCACCGACACGATGCTCGTCCCCGACCTCTCCTGGCAGCAGGAGGCCCTGTGCGCCCAGACCGGGTCGGAGTTCTTCTTCCCGGAACCGGGCAGCTCGGTCCGCGAGGCCAAACAGATCTGCGGCCTGTGCCCGATCCGCCCGGCCTGCCTCGACCACGCCCTCACGCACGACGAGCGGTTCGGCGTCTGGGGCGGCCTCTCCGAGAAGGAACGCCACCACCTCAGGCGCGGCTGACGCACGCTCCGGGAACACCGAAAGGGCGGCCCGGTCGTCCCGGCCCGCCCCCGTCACCCCCCTGAGGCGCCCGGCAGGACCGACAGCCCCGCCGGATCACCCCACGCTCACGCGCCCGCGCGCGCCGCCATCCGCGCCTTGCGCGCCGCCAGCTTCTCGTCGAACTTCCGCGCCTCCGCGTCGAGCCCGTTCATGAACATGCCCAGCTCCTCCTGCGCCCGCAGCCCGTCGGGGCCGAGCCCGTCGATCTCCATGACCTTGAGGAAGCGCAGCACGGGCGACAGCACGTCGTCGTGGTGGATACGCATGTTGTAGACCTCGCCGATCGCCATCTGCGCGGCGGCCCGCTCGAACCCGGGGATGCCGTGCCCAGGCATCCGGAAGTTGACGACGACGTCCCGGACGGCCTGCATGGTGAGGTCGGGGGCGATCTCGAACGCGGCCTTCAGGAGGTTGCGGTAGAAGATCATGTGGAGGTTCTCGTCGGCCGCGATCCGCGCCAGCATCCGGTCGCAGACCGGGTCGCCGGACTGGTGCCCGGTGTTGCGGTGCGAGATGCGGGTGGCCAGCTCCTGGAAGGAGACGTAGGCCACGGAGTGCAGCATGGAGTGGCTGTTGTCCGACTCGAAGCCCTCACTCATGTGGGCCATCCGGAACTGCTCCAGCTTGTCCGGGTCGACCGCGCGGGAGGCGAGCAGGTAGTCGCGCATGACGATGCCGTGCCGCCCCTCCTCCGCCGTCCAGCGGTGCACCCAGGTGCCCCAGGCGCCGTTCCGCCCGAAGAGGGAGGCGATCTCGTGGTGGTAGCTCGGCAGGTTGTCCTCGGTCAGCAGGTTCACGACGAGCGCGATCCGGCCGATCTCGGTGACCTTCGACTGCTCCTTGTCCCAGGCCTCGCCGTCCTCGAAGAAGCCGGGGAAGTTGCGGGCGTCGCTCCACGGCACGTACTCGTGGGGCATCCAGTCCTTGGTGACCTTCAGGTGCCGGTTCAGCTCCTTCTCGACGACTTCCTCCAGCGCGTACAGCAGCCGGGCGTCGGTCCAGCCGGCGGGGCTGCCCAGGTGCGGAGAGGTGATCGTCACGAGAACTCCAGGGACGTGGAACGGAGCGGAACACTCCGGCGGACGGCGCCGGAACCTACGGGATCGTAGGCTACGAAACCGTAGGTTACGAGACCGTAGGTTAAGTGTGTTGTAAAGGGTGCTGATCAGCGGGGACACGGACGATCACCCGAACATACCGGCGGCCCCGGAACCGGCAGGTCCCGGGGCCGCCCGGGTGACACCGTCAGCCGGTCAGTCGTACAGGCCGCGCAGCCGCACCGAGAGACACGTCACACAGCCCTCCAGCTTCTCGAACTCGCCGATGTCGACCGTCACGACCTCGTGCCCGAGATCGGTGAGCAGCTCCGCCGTCTTCGGCGCGCTCGCCGCCATCAGCAGCTTGTGCCCGCCGAGCAGCACCGCGTGCGCGCCGGACTCCTCCGGGACGGACAGGAACCGCGGGAACAGCGCGGGCCGGTCGACGTGCGGTACGTGCCCCATCACCGTCCCGTCGGGCAGCGCGGTGACCGCCGTCTTCAGATGCAGCACCCGGCTCACCGGAACGGCCACCACGCGCGCGCCGAGCGGCTCGAACACGGCCCGCACCTGCTGGATGCCCGCCGCGTTCGTCCGGCCGGAGCGCCCCACGTAGACCGTGTCGCCGATCTTGAGGACGTCACCGCCCTCCAGGGTGCCCGGCTCCCATATCCAGTTCACCGAGCAGCCCAGCCGGGCCACCGCCTCCTCCACGCCGGCCGTCTCGCCCCGCCGGGAGCGCGCCCCCGGGCGGGTGATCAGGGCGACGTTGCGGAACACGACGACCGTGTCCTCGACGAACACCGCGTCCGGGCAGTCGTCCGCGGGCTCGACCTCGACCGTCTCCCAGCCGTGCGCGGCCAGCGCCCCGGCGTACGCCTCCCACTGCGCCAGGGCGAGGTCCGGGTCGATCTTCGTGCGCTCGATGTGCGTGACCAGCCCTTCCGCGAGGCGCGGGCCGGGGCGGCGGATGAGGGCCTTCTTGCTGGGCACGTCCAGTTCTCCGAATCGGCGGCTTCCCGGCGCCCTGGTCCGGGCGCCGGTCCGCCATCATGCAACCCCGCGCGGGGCCGGCAGAAGCCCCGCCGGAAGGCTGTGCCTCAGCCGAGACACCGGTGGGTCACTCCGGGGCGCCCTCCCGCAGCCCGCCGTCCAGCTCCAGCCAGCGCGTCACCCCGATCGACCTGAGGAACGGCAGATCGTGACTGGCCACGATCAGAGCGCCCTCGTAGGACTCCAGGGCCGTCGTCAGCTGGCGCACGCTCGCCAGGTCGAGGTTGTTCGTCGGCTCGTCCAGCAGCAGGAGCTGCGGGGCGGGTTCGGCGAGCATCAGGGCGGCCAGCGCCGCCCGGAACCGCTCGCCCCCGGAGAGCGTCCCGGCCCTCTGGTCCGCTCTGCCGCCCCGGAACAGGAACCGGGCCAGCCGGGACCGGATCCGGTTGTTCGTCGCCTCAGGCGCGAACCTGGCCACGTTCTCGGCCACCGTCAGCCCGTCGTCCAGGACGTCGAGCCGCTGCGGCAGGAACCGCATCGGGACATGGACGGCGGTCTCGCCCGCGACCGGCGCGAGTTCCCCGGCGATCGTCCGCAGCAGCGTCGTCTTGCCCGCGCCGTTGCGGCCGATCAGCGCGACCCGCTCCGGACCGCGCAGGTCGAGGCTGCCGACGTGCGCGCCGTACACCGTCTCCAGGTCCAGCAGCGACAGCACGCCACGGCCCGGGGGTACGGCCGTGTACGGCAGGTCGACGCGGATCTCGTCGTCGTCCCGGACGGCCTCCGCCGCCTCGTCGAGGCGCTCCTTCGCCTCCGCGAGGCGCTCCTCGTGCAGGATGCGGTGCTTGCCGGCCGACTCCTGGGCGGCGCGTTTGCGCAGCCCCATGACGATCTTCGGCTCGCGCTTGTTGTCCTGCATCTTCTGCCCGAACTTCTTGCGCTTGGCCAACTTGACCTGCGCGTCGCTCAGTTCGCGCTTCTGCCGGCGGACGTCCGCCTCGGCGACGCGGACCATCCGCTCGGCCGCGTCCTGCTCCACGGCGAGGGCCTCCTCGTAGGCGCTGAAACTGCCGCCGTACCAGGTGACCTCTCCCGCGCGCAGGTCGGCGATCTGGTCGACCAGGTCGAGGAGTTCCCGGTCGTGGCTGACGACGACCAGGACGCCCGACCACGCGGTGACGGCCGCGTACAAGCGTGCGCGCGCGTGGAGGTCCAGGTTGTTGGTCGGCTCGTCCAGCAGGAGGACGTCGGGACGGCGCAGCAGCAGCGCGGCCAGCCGCAGGAGCACCGACTCGCCGCCGGACACCTCGCCGATCGTGCGGTCCAGGCCGATGTGCCCGAGGCCCAGCTCGCCCAGGGTGGCCAGGGCCCGCTCCTCGACGTCCCAGTCGTCCCCGAGGGTCTCGAAGTGCTCCTCGGAGGCGTCGCCCGCCTCGATGGCGTGCAGGGCGGCCCGGCGGGCGTCGATCCCGAGGGCCTCGTCGACCCTGAGCGCCGTGCCCAGGGTGACGTTCTGCGGGAGGTAGCCGATCTCGCCCGCCACCCGCACGGTGCCGTCGGCCGGGGGCAGTTCCCCGGCGATCAGCTTCAACAGGGTGGACTTCCCGGACCCGTTGACCCCGACGAGCCCGGTCCTGCCGGGGCCGAAGGCGAGGTCGAGGCCCTCGAAGACGGGGGTGCCGTCGGGCCAGGCGAAGGAGAGGGCGGAAGCGGTGATGGAATGACTCAAGAAAAGCCTCGCGGTGTGCGCATGCGGTCAGGGGCGCGTGTCGAGACACCGGAGGTCGGCTCGGGGCACCGGTCCGCTGGGGGACGGCTCGTACGCCGAGGTCGGACGCTGCGCACACAGCACGCGAAGACGGTTCGCTGTGCGACGCGGTGTCTCGGGACCTCAGACGAGCAACGTCCTGCTCCAATCGGCGGCAACAGATGCGGATCAACCGTAAGGAGGGCCGTTCGAGGCTGTCAAAGGATTAAAACGCGTCGCGCATGAGCTCCGCGAGGTCGTGGTCCAGGTCCAACTGGAGGTGCTCCAGACCGACCGGGACCAGCTCGCTCGTCGACTCCAGGAAGCGGCGGACGTCCGCCGAGTGCACGTGCACGATCGCCGTGCCCTCCGGCGCGTGGAACTCCAGGACGGTCCGGTCGAACCCGTACGGGCGCACCCGGACGTCGCCGTGGCCCTCCGCGTCCTCCAGGCCCGCCGCGAGGAGGTCTCTCGCGAACGTCCAGCACACTTCGACGCCCTCCAGGGTCGCCGGCGCGGGGAACGTCATCCGTACGGCGAACGGATCGGTCCGGTCGTAGTGCAGCGTGGCGGGGATGCTCTGCATCCGGGGCGCGGCGGCGACAAGACGGGCCTCTACGGGCTGATCGATGACGGTGGACATCGTCTTGCTCCCTTGTGACTGCTGGACGAACTTCCGGTCGGAGGACACTCGACACTTGAAGAGACGCCGGAAGCACCGAATCCGTGCACATGAATTTCACGTGACGTCGGTCACCGTACGAAAGGGACCCGAGGGAGATCTGGACGCGTCCCGGGGCGTCCGCTAGCTTCGCCCGCCATGAGGCGTTCGGAGACCACGCGACGTGTGGGCGGTACGGCGGGCGGCGGACGGAAGGGGGCTGCCCTGGGGGCGGTCTGCGGGGTACTGCTGGCGGCGCTGAGCGTCGCTCCCGCGCGGGCGGGGGCGCCCGAGCCGGGAGGGGCACGGTGGGCGCTGAAGGACACCGGGGCGCCCTCCGTGCGCTTCCGGGGGCTCGCGGCCGTCGACAGGGACACGGCGTGGCTCGCGGGGACCCGGGGGACCGTGCTGCGGACGACGGACGGCGGGGCGAACTGGCGGAACGTCTCGCCGCCCGGTGCTCAGGACCTCCAGTTCCGGGACGTCGAGGCGTTCGACGCGCGCCGCGCGGTGGTGCTGGCGATCGGGGAGGGCGAGGCGTCCCGGATCTACCGCACGGACGACGGCGGGGCCACCTGGACGGAGTCCTTCCGCAACACCGACGCGCGCGCCTTCTACGACTGCCTCGCCTTCTTCGACCGCCGCCACGGCCTCGCGACGAGCGACCCGGTGGACGGCAGGTTCCGCATCCTGTCGACCTCCGACGGCGGACGCACCTGGACCGTCCTCCCGGACACCGGCATGCCGCCCGCCCTCGACGGCGAGGCCGGCTTCGCGGCGAGCGGACAGTGTCTGGTGACGTCCGGCCCGCGCGACGTCTGGCTCGCCACCGGAGGCGCCGCCCACGCGCGCGTGCTGCACTCCGCCGACCGGGGCCGCACCTGGACCGCCGCCGAC
>NZ_JBTYMC010000085.1:0-24411 GCF_054880855.1 Streptomyces sp. S6
CTGACGGGGTGCTCACGCGGATCGCGTCGCGGGGGGCCGCGGCGACGGCGCTGGGGGACGGGCTGACGGCGCTGGTGTCGGGGCTGACGGTCACCGCGGCGGCGCTGGTGGGGGCTCAGGGGGTCGTCTCCGGACGGCTCGACGGGGTGTCGATGGCGGTCGTGGTCCTCACACCGCTGGCCGCCTTCGAGGCCGTTCTCGGTATGCCGCTCGCCGTGCGGTACCGGCAGCGGGTGCGGCGCAGCGCCGAGCGGGTGTACGAGGTGCTGGACTCCCCCGTGCCCGTCCGCGAGCCGGAGCAGCCCCGGCAGGCGCCGGTCACGCCGTTCCCGCTGGTCGTCAAGGGGCTCGTGGCGCGGTACGACGGGCAGGAGCGGGACGCGCTCGCCGGGGTCGATCTGACACTCGTCGAAGGGCGCCGGATCGCCGTCGTCGGGCCTTCCGGGGCCGGGAAGACGACCCTCGCGCAGGCTCTCCTGCGGTTCCTGGACGCGCGGGCCGGGACGTACACGCTGGGCGGGGTCGACGCGTACGCGCTCGACGGGGACGACGTGCGCGGCCTTGTCGGGCTGTGCGCGCAGGACGCGCACCTCTTCGACTCCAGCGTCCGAGAGAACCTGCTGCTCGCGCGGAAGGGCGCGGACGAGGCCGAGCTGCGCGACGCGCTGCGCCGGGCGCGGCTCCTGGAGTGGGCCGACGCTCTGCCGGACGGCCTCGACACGCTCGTCGGCGAGCACGGCGCGAAGCTGTCCGGCGGGCAGCGGCAGCGGCTCGCGCTGGCCCGCGTGCTCCTCGCGGACTTTCCCGTGCTGGTCCTCGACGAGCCCGCCGAGCACCTCGACCTGCCGACCGCCGACGCGCTCACGGCCGATCTGCTGGCCGCGACCGAGGGACGGACGACGCTGCTGATCACCCACCGGCTGGCCGGGCTCGACGCGGTGGACGAGGTGGTCGTGCTGGAGGAGGGGCGGATCGCGCAGCGGGGAGCGTACGCCGAGCTGGTCGCTGTCGAGGGGCCGTTGCGGCGGATGGCCGAGCAGGAGGCGGCGGCGGAGGGGCTGGTGGGGGCGGGCTGAGGGGGTGCCGGGCGGGCTGCTCCGTCCTCCGGCGTGCGGCCCGCCTTGAGTGACGAACGTGCGGCTCGCCTTGCGTGATAAATAGGGCGAATTACCCTCGCTCTCATGGCAGTCGACCCGGCCGAGAGCCGTCTCCTCGAAGCGCTGCGAGCCGTCGGCGGCGAGCTGGACCGCATCCCCGAGACCGCTGTGACCCTCCTCGGTGTGCGGGACGCGGCCGTCGAGGAGGGCGGTGACGGCACCGGCTGGCCGCTCGCCGTGCCGGTCCGGGCACACGGCGAGCTCTACGGCAGCCTCTGTCTCGCCGAGCGGCTCGACGGGCGGCCGTTCGACGACGCCGACCTCGGCCTCGCGCGCGCCCTGGCCGGCGAGGCGGGCATCGCGATCGGCAACGCGCGGCTGTACGAGGCGGCACGGCAGCGGGAGCGCTGGATCGACGGCTCCGTCGCCGTCACCACCGCACTGCTGGCCGACGACGACCCCGACGACGCGCTCCAGGTCGTCGCCGAACAGGCCCGCACCCTCGCCGAGGCCGCCGCCGGAGCCGTCCTGCTGCCCGCCGAGGAGGGCGGTCTGGAGATCGCAGCCGTCGCCGCCGACCGGCCCTCGGGGATGCTCGGCGAGGTGATCCCGCCGGACAGCGACCTCGTCACGGCACTCCTGGAGGGGCAGGAGGTCCTCGTCGAGGACGCGGCCACCGACCCCCGCACGGTCATCTCCCACGGTCCGGAGTTCGGCCCCGTCCTGCTCCTCCCGCTGCGCAGTGACGGCCGTTTCCTGGGCACGCTCTGCATGGCCCGCGCACAAGGCCGGCGGATGTTCACCGGGGCCGAGCGGGAACTCGCCCGCCGGTTCGCCGCGCAGGCCGCGCTGGCGCTGGTCGCGGCCGAGGCGCAGCGCGACCGGGAGCGGCTCGTGGTGTTCGAGGAGCGCGACCGGATCGCCCGTGACCTGCACGATCTCGTCGTCCAGCGGCTGTTCACGGCAGGGCTGACGCTGGAGGGCGCGCAGCGCGAGGCCGTCACGCCCGAGGTGCGGGAGGGCGTCGGGCGGGCCGTCGACGAACTTGACGTCACCATCCAGGAGATCCGCACCGCCATCTTCGCCCTCCGACAAGGCCCCGGTGACACCCCGTCCCACCTGCGCACACAGGTGCAGCGCGAGGTTGCCATGGCCGCTGTGCCGCTCGGTTTCGCGCCCGGCTGCCGGTTCACCGGCGACGTCGACGCCCTCGTCGGCGAGGAGACCGGCAAGAACCTCGTCGCCGCCCTGCGTGAGGCCCTCTCCAACGCCTTCCGGCACGCTCACGCGACCCGGATCGACGTCACGGTCGACGCCACCGTGACGGTCGCCGGGGGCCGTGGTGGCGTACGGCTGACCGTCGCGGACGACGGTGTCGGCATCGCCGACGGCGGTCGCCGCAGCGGGCTGCTGAACCTCGCGCGGCGGGCGGAGTCGCTCGGCGGGGACAGCCGGTACGGGCCGGGGATCGGGGCGGGCGGCGGGGG
Organism: Streptomyces sp. S6; assembly: GCF_054880855.1. Lineage (NCBI taxonomy): Bacteria > Bacillati > Actinomycetota > Actinomycetes > Kitasatosporales > Streptomycetaceae > Streptomyces > Streptomyces sp. S6. The sequence continues at coordinate 2,585 of NZ_JBTYMC010000085.1, forward strand.
GACGACGGTGGTGTGGGAGGCGCCGCACTGAACGCCGAGGGGGTGCGCGTTCGCGTCAACCGGACGTGACGAGGTGTCACCCGGCGTTGGGCCATCCGGACGCGCTGTCCCCCGGTCGTATGACGTGAACAGGCACACCCCTGGTCCCCTGGGCCACGATCGCTGACATGCGCTCACCTCGCCGCCGCCCCCTGCTCGTTCCGGCCCTGCTGTGCGCGGCGGTGGTCCTCGCGGCCCGCCCCACTCTCGCCGCCGGACACTCCGGCGACGGCGAGACCGGGTTCGGCGACGGGCTCGGGGCGCAGGTCGCGAAGTTGTACGAGGAGGCCGCCGCCGCGTCCCAGGAGTACGACGCCGGACGCCGTGAGGCTCAGACACAGCGGGCCAGGGCCCAGCGGTACGAGGAGCTGCGCGCGCAGGAGCTGCGTGAGCTCGGCCGGCTGCGCGAGGACCTCGGGCGGATCGCGCGGGCTCAGTACCGGGACGGGGGCGGGCTGCCGATGGCCGTCCGGATCGTGCTGGACGGCGACCCCGACCGGTTGATGCGCGGTCAGCACGTCCTCGCGCAGGCGAACCTGGCCGTCGGGAGCGCGCTCGGCAAGCGGCGGGCCGTGGAGGAGCGGCTCGCTGCGGACGGGGCGCGGGCGGTGTCGGCATGGCAGGTACTGGAGCGGCGCACCGCCGAACTCGCCGGGCTCAAGCGGGACATCGAGCGCAAGCTGGAGGAGGCGCGGTGGCGGCTCCAGGGGGAGGCGGCGGCGTCCGTCGCGGCGGGGGCCTGCCCCGGGGCGGTCCGGCTGCCGCAGCCTCAGTCGTACTCCACGCGCGCGTGGGTGGCCCCGGTCGAGGAGTACCGGCTCTCCGCTTCCTTCGGCAGCGGGGGTGCGCGCTGGGCCCACCGCCACACCGGCCAGGACTTCGCCGTGCCGATCGGGACGCCCGTCCGTGCGGTCGGTGCCGGGCGGGTCGTCCGGGTGAGCTGCGGTGACGGGTTCGGTGTCCAGGTCGTCGTCAGTCATCCCGGCGGGTACTTCACCCAGTACGCGCACCTGGCGTCCGTCGCCGTCGATCCGGGTGAGCGGGTCGCTGCCGGGCAGTGGATCGGGCAGACCGGGACCACCGGGAACTCCACGGGGCCTCATCTGCACTTCGAGGTGCGGGTGACGCCGGAGATGGGGTCGGCGGTGAATCCGGTGCCTTGGCTGGGGGATCGGGGGGTGCGGTTGGGGTGAGGAGGAGTGAGGCTGGGGTGGGGACCGCTTGCCATGGCGGACGCCTCTTACGGTTTCACGTGAAACATTCGCACCGTTTCACGTGAAACATCCGACTCTGTTTCACGTGAAACATCCGCATCCGGAGCCTTGCTTCCAAGCCGAGCCTCAGCGGCTACGCCCGCTCCGCCACCAGCTTCTCGATCACGACCGCCACGCCGTCCTCGTTGTTCGCGGCCGTCCGGCCCGACGCCGCCGCGATCACGTCCGGGTGGGCGTTGCCCATCGCGTAGGAGCGGCCCGCCCAGGTGAGCATCTCGACGTCGTTCGGCATGTCCCCGAAGGCGACGACCTCCTCGGGAGCGATGCCGCGTTCCGCGCAGCACAGGGCGAGGGTGCTGGCCTTGGAGACGCCGGGGCCCGCGATCTCCAGGAGGGCGCTGGGGCTGGAGCGGGTGACCGAGGCGCGCTCACCGATGGCCTCGCGGGCCAGGGTGAGGAACTCGTCCGGGTCCAGGGTGGGGTGGAAGGCGAGGATCTTCAGGACCGGTTCCCGGGCGCCGGGGCCGTCCGGGGCGAGCAGGTCCTCCGCGGGGGCGAGGGAGTCCGGTATCTCCATGTGCATCTTGGGGTAGTCGGGCTCCTGGTGGAACCCGTACGTCTGCTCCACCGCGTACATCGTGCCCGGCGCGACCTCGCGCAGCAGGCGTACGGCGTCCAGGGCGTTCTCCCTGGCCAGCTTCCGGACCTTCACGAAGCTGTGGGCTTCCGGACCGCCGTGCAGGTCGACCACCGCCGCGCCGTTTCCGCAGATCGCCAGGCCGTGGCCGTGGACGTGGGCGCTCACCGCGTCCATCCACCTCGCCGGGCGGCCGGTCACGAAGAACACCTCGATCCCCGCGTCCTCGGCCGCCGCCAGCGCGGCGACCGTCCGGGGGGACACCCTTCCGTCGTCCCCCAGCAACGTTCCGTCGAGGTCGGTGGCGATCAGGCGCGGGGGGTGGGCGGCGGAGGGGGTCTGGGGCTGTCGGGTTGCTGAGGTCACGGGGGCATTCTCGCGTATGGGGGGTGCTGGGGTGGGTGGCGAGCGCGGGTATGAGATGCAGGCGGCTCAGGAGAGCTGCCGAAAATCCAAGGCCGCTGCGGGCCACGCCTCTGGCCTCCGCTGGCCTCCGCGTCCTTGGGCCGGCTCGATCGGAGAGGCCGAGACGGGGGTGGACGGGAGCATGTACGCGATCCGGGGAGCGGCTCCCGGCGGTCGGCTGATCGAGGGCGGTGCCGTGCTCGGCCTCGACCTCGACGGGCGCTGGTTCGTCGGCGGCTGGGAGCGTGGGCAGGTTTTCGTGGAGCACCGCTTCGGCACCGAGGACGAGGCCTGCCGGTACCTGTACCGGGTGCCGGCCGACCGCCGGTGACGAGCAGGCGCCGGTCCGCTCTCCAGCCGTGCATGTCCTGAACTCGGCGTAGGGTCGATGGCATGCGACTGAGTACGGTGATCCTTCCCATCCACCGCTGGAGCGAGGGCCAGAAGATCTGGCGGCGGGCCGAGGATCTCGGCTTCCACGCCGCGTACACCTACGACCACCTGTCCTGGCGGAGCTTCCGTGAGAAGCCGTGGTTCGGCGCGGTGCCGACGCTGACGGCGGCTGCCACGGCGACCGAGCGGCTGCGGCTCGGGACGCTGGTGACCTCCCCCAACTTCCGGCACCCGGTGACGCTCGCCAAAGAGCTGATCACGCTCGACGACATCTCCGGCGGCCGGATCACCCTCGGTATCGGCGCCGGCGGCAACGGCTTCGACGCCACCGCCCTGGGGCAGGAGGCGTGGACTCCCCGTGAACGGGCCGCCCACTTCGCCGACTTCGTGTCCCTCCTCGACCGCCTGCTCACCGAGGAGCGTGTCTCGGCCAGGGGCCCCTTCTACGCGGCGGAGGAGGCGCGGAACATCCCCGGCTGTGTCCAGCGTCCCCGGCTGCCCTTCGCCGTCGCGGCGACCGGGCCGTCCGGCATGGGGCTGGCCGCCCGGCACGGTCAGGCATGGGTGACGACCGGCGACCCGAAGCTTTTCGAGACGGGAACCCCGGAGCAGTCGGTCGAAGCACTCCGCGGCCAGCTCGACAAGCTCGGCAAGGCCTGCGCGGACATCGGCCGTGACCCCTCAGGCCTGGACAAGATCCTCCTGACCGGCTTCACCCCGGACCGCGCCCGTCCCCTCAGCTCCCTGAACGCCTTCGTCGACTTCGCCGGCCGCCACGCCGAGCTCGGCTTCACCGAGCTCGTGATCCACTGGCCCGTCCCGGACTCGGACTTCGCCACCGATCCGGCCGTCTTCGAGACCATCGCGACGGAAGGGCTCGCGCAGCTCGGCTGAGGGGGTGCGGCGGCAGGGTGTCCCCGTGATCCCGGCGCCCGGTCAGTGCCCCTCCCCGAACCGGATGTACTCCACCGGCACCCCCTCCGTCAGCCACACCCCGTTCGCGCTGACCTGGAACACGTGTCCGTCGCGGTGCATCGCCCCGGAGTCCACCGTCAGGACGACGGGACGGCCCCGGCGGGCGCCCACGCGGGTGGCGGTCTCGCGGTCGGGGGAGAGGTGGACGGCGTGGCGGTTCATGGGGCGGAGGCCCTCGGTGCGGATGGAGGGGAGGGCGCGGGGGTTGGTGCCGTGGTAGAGGTGCGGGGGTGGGATGGAGGCGGGGAGGGCCAGGTCGACGGTGATGGTGTGGCCCTGGCTGGCGCGGATGCGGGTGCCGTCGACGGCGAAGCGCTTTTTGTCGTTGGTGGCGACCACGTGGTCCAGTTCCGCGCGGGTGATGGGGAAGCCGTGGGCGGCGGTGGCCGCGAGGAGGGCGGAGATCTCCGTCCAGCCTGCCTCGTCGAGGCGTAGGCCTATGCGCTCCGGCTGGTGGCGGAGGTGTTTGGAGAGGTACTTGGAGACCTTCACGGTGCGATGGTCGGTGGTCATCCCCTCAGTGTGCGAAGAGAGATGTGGATCACGCACCCAATTTTCGTCCCCAGGTTTGATCCACAACCAACCGTAGTTATCCACAGGGGAATTGGGGATTCTGTGGATAACTGGCGGGTGAAATGCGGCATTTGGGCAACTGGGGCCCTGTGAGCCGCACTTCATCAACTCCTCTACCCGCGCGGCTCGTACCGCGCCAGCGCCCTCAACACCCTTGGCGACAGCCGCGACAGCAGCCGCGACCCCTTCGCCTCCGGCGTCACCGGGACGACGGCGTCGTTGCGGATCACCGCGCGGACGATCGCGTCGGCGACCTTCTCCGGCGGGTAGTTGCGCCGCCCGTACATCCGCGAGGAACGCTCCCGGCGCCGCTCCTGCTCCCGAGCGTCGACGCCGACGAACGTCGCGGTCGAGGTGATGCCCGTGTTGACCAGCCCGGGACAGATCGCGCTCACACCGATCCCCTTGCCCGCCAACTCCGCGCGCAGGGACTCGCTCAGCATGAGGACGGCCGCTTTGGAGGTGCCGTACGCGGGCAGCGCGCGCGACGGCTGGTACGCGGCGGCCGACGCGATGTTCACGATGTGACCGCCCTGGCCGCGCTCGACCATGGCCCGCCCGAAAAGCCGGCAACCATGAATGACGCCCCACAGGTTGACGTCCAGAACGCGCCGCCAGTCCTCGGTGGTCGTGTCGAAGAACGACCCCGAGATCCCGATGCCGGCGTTGTTGACCAGCACATCGACGACCCCGTACAACTCACCGACCCGGTCGGCGAGTTCCTCCATCGCCTTCTCGTCGGAGACGTCCACGGTCTCCGCCCACGCCTCCCGCGCGCCCACGAGACGCGCCAACTCGGCCGTCCGCGTGGCGCTTTCGGCGTCCCGGTCGACGGCGATCACCCGCGCGCCCGCCTCCGCGAAGGCGAACGCGGTGGCCCGCCCGATGCCGCTGCCCGCGCCTGTGACCAGCACGAGCTGCCCGGCGAACCGCTCCGCGTGCGCCCCGTTCGCAGTGCCGGCCCGCGCCCGCCCGGCCTCGACGGAGGTGACGAACTCGGTGATCCAGGAGGCCACTTGGTCGGGCCGGGTGCGCGGGATCCAGTGCTTCGCCGGGAGCGTGCGCCGGGTCAGACGAGGCGCCCACGTCTCCAACTCGTCGTACAGCCGCGGCGAGAGGAACGCGTCGTCGAGCGGCGTGATGAGCTGCACGGGCGCGTGCGCGTACGCGTCGGCGCGCGGACGGCTCAGCCGGGCACGGACGTTGTCCCGGTACAACCACGCGCCGTGCGCCGCGTCCGAGGGCAGCGACGGGGTCGGGTACCCGGGGTCGCTGAGCTTCTCCGTGCGGCGCAGCATCGCCGGCCAGCGCTTGCCGAGCGGTCCCCGCCAGGCCAGTTCGGGCAGCGCCGGGGCGTGCAGCGCGTACACGTACCACGACTTGGCGCCCTGGCCGAGGAGTTGGCCGACCTGGCGTGGAGTCGGCCTGTGCAGGCGGCGGTTGATCCAGTGGCCGACGTGGTCGAGGGACGGCCCCGACATCGATGTGAAGGAGGCGATACGGCCCTCCGTGCGGGCGACCGTCACGAACTCCCAGGACTGCACGGACCCCCAGTCGTGCCCCACGAGGTGCACCGGCCGCCCCGGACTCACCGCGTCGATCACGGCGAGGAAGTCGTCCGTCAGCTTCTCCAGCGTGAACCCGCCCCGCAGCGGCTTGGGCGCGCTCGAACTCCCGTGCCCGCGCACGTCGTACAGCACCACGTGGAACCGCTCCGCGAGGCGTGTCGCGACCGGCGACCACACCTCCTTCGTGTCCGGGTAGCCGTGCACGAGGACGACGACGGGGTTGCCCCGCTCGCCGAGTTCCGCCACGCACAGCTCGATCCCGCCGGTACTGATCCGGCGTTCGCGCGCCCCGTCGAGCATCGTCACTTCCCCTCCGCCCAGCGCCGCACGTGCGGCAGGTCGTCGTCCAGCCAGAACGCGCTCTCCGCCGCGTCCTTGGAGTCCGTCACGACAAGGATCTCCTCGAACTTCGCGCCGGTGCCACGGAATCCGAGATGCGGTTCGACCGCCCACAGGCCCGGCTGCGGCGGGTGGTCGGAGAAACGGTACGGCGACCAGAGCGGGGACCAGCCGTCGCGGTGCCCGCGCAGGGCGTCCGAGGCGAGCCCCTTCAGGGACTGGGCGCCGAAGCCGAACAGGTGCGGGGAGAAACGGCGCTGCGTCACGCGGTCGACCTTGTGCGCGATCACTCCGAAGGGGTACGCGCGGTGGCGGTTCGCGTAGCCCTGGCGGGCCATGAGGCGGTCCACGTCCTGGTAGATCTCCCGCAGCGACCTGCGCTCGCGGACCTCCGCCAGGATCAGGTCCCGGTGCGCCTCCAGGTCGGCCATCAGGCGTTCCTGGACGGGGTTGGCGCCGAGCGACCCCGAGAAGCCGACGTCGGCGGTGTAACCCTCGTACACCGGGGCGAGGTCCAGGATGTACGGCATCCCGGGCTCCAGGCGGCGGTTCGTGGGGAAGAACTGGAGGGGGACGCGGAAGTTCGCGAACGCGGTGCGGTCGCCGAACCAGGCGAACGGGAGGTGGAACCAGTCCCGCACGCCGCGCTCGCGCATCCAGTGGCGCTGCATGCGGGCGGCCTCGCGTTCGGTCACGCCCGGTGTCAGCCGGGACGCCACGTCCTGCGCGCACTCGTAGGCGAGCCGCTGGACCTGGCGGAATCCCCGCAGCTCGGCGGGGGAACCGAGGGTCACTGCCGTTGTCATGCCCACCTCACCGTGCGGTTGCGATACGCGTCCGTAACTTGACCACGCCGAATCTGGCACTTGTTAGAGAAACCGTCAATAGGGGGTGACGCACGGGATCCGGCCGCACCCGTACCTCTCAGGTAGGGCATCCCTTAGGCGTCCCCTACATCTGAAGGTGGGCATGAAGACGGCTCTACGGGGTGACGACCGGATGTGGTCGGAGTCACTACCTTCGGACCTGTGACTGTGATCGCGACCGAAAGCCTGAGCAAGCGGTTCCCGAGGGTGACCGCTCTCGACCGGCTGTCCGTGGACATCGGACCCGGTGTGACCGGACTCGTCGGAGCCAACGGCGCCGGCAAGTCCACCCTGATCAAGATCCTCCTGGGTCTGTCCCCCGCGAGCGAGGGCCGCGCCGAAGTGCTCGGCCTCGACGTCGCGACCAAAGGCGCGGAGATCCGCGAACGCGTCGGCTACATGCCGGAACACGACTGCCTCCCGCCGGACGTCTCGGCGACCGAGTTCGTGGTCCACATGGCCCGCATGTCCGGCCTGCCGCCCACCGCCGCCCGCGAACGCACCGCCGACACCCTGCGGCACGTCGGGCTGTACGAGGAGCGCTACCGCCCCATCGGCGGCTACTCCACGGGCATGAAACAGCGCGTCAAGCTCGCCCAGGCCCTCGTCCACGACCCCCGCCTGGTCTTCCTCGACGAGCCGACCAACGGCCTCGACCCCGTCGGGCGCGACGAGATGCTCGGCCTGATCCGCCGCATCCACACCGACTTCGGCATCTCCGTCCTGGTCACCTCCCACCTCCTCGGCGAACTGGAACGCACCTGCGACCACGTCGTCGTGGTCGACGGCGGCAAACTCCTGCGCTCCAGCTCCACCACCGACTTCACCCAGACCACGACGACACTGGCGGTCGAGGTCACCGACACCGAGACCCACCCGGACGGCACGAAGGCCCTGCGCGAGGCCCTCCTCGCCCACGGCGCGGACGTCCAGGACGGCGGCGCCGGCCTCCCCGGCGCCGGCCACCTCCTCCTGCTGACGGCACAGAGCGAGGAGACCTACGACCTCGTCCGCGACACCGTCGCCGGCCTCGGCCTCGGCCTGGTCCGCATGGAACAGCGCAGACACCACATCTCCGAGGTCTTCACCACCGCCGACGAACAGGGCGACCAGCAGCGCAAGGAGGCCGTCGGCCATGGCGGTTGACCAGACAGCGGGCGAGACCTCCCGCATCCACGACATCGGCTACCGGGGCTACGACGGCCCCCGCCTCGGCCGCGCCTACGCCCGCCGCTCGCTGTACGCCCAGTCCCTGCGCGGCGCCTACGGCCTCGGCCGCTCGGCGAAGTCCAAGGTCCTGCCGATGCTCCTGTTCGTCGTGATGCTCGTACCGGCCGCCATCATGGTCGCCGTCGCGGTCGCCACGAAGGCCAAGGAACTCCCCCTGGACTACACGCGCTACGCGATCGTCATGCAGGCCGTCATCAGCCTGTACGTCGCCTCCCAGGCGCCCCAGTCGGTCTCCCGGGACCTGCGCTTCAAGACGGTCCCGCTGTACTTCTCGCGCCCCATCGAGACCGTCGACTACGTCCTCGCGAAGTTCGCCGCGCTCGCCTCCGCGCTCTTCGCGCTCACCGCGGCCCCACTGCTCGTCCTCTACGTGGGCGCGCTGCTCGCCAAACTCGACTTCGCCGACCAGACCAAGGGCTTCGCCCAGGGAATCGTCTCCGTGACCCTGCTCTCCCTGCTCCTCGCCGGCCTCGGCCTGGTCATCGCCGCCGTCACCCCCCGGCGCGGCTTCGGCATCGCCGCCGTCATCGCCGTCCTCACCATCTCCTACGGCGCCGTCTCCACCCTCCAGGCCATCGCCAACGCCCAGCACAGCGACAGCTCCATCCCCTGGATCGGCCTGTTCTCGCCGATCACGCTGATCGACGGCGTCCAGTCCGCGTTCCTCGGCGCCGAATCCGCCTTCCCCGGAGCGGTGGGCCCCTCCAACGCCGAAGGCGCGGTCTACGTCCTCGTCACCCTCGGACTCATCGCCGCCTGCTACGGCCTGCTGATCCGCCGCTACCGGAAGGTGGGCCTGTGACCACGCTCTCCCTCGACCACGTCTCCCGCTGGTTCGGCAACGTGGTCGCCGTCAACGACATCACCATGACGATCGGCCCCGGCGTCACCGGCCTCCTCGGCCCCAACGGCGCGGGCAAGTCCACCCTCATCAACATGATGGGCGGCTTCCTCGCCCCCTCCACCGGCACCGTCACCCTCGACGGCGCCCCCGTCTGGCGCAACGAGGAGATCTACCAGCACATCGGCATCGTCCCCGAACGCGAGGCGATGTACGACTTCCTCACCGGCCGCGAGTTCGTCGTCGCCAACGCCGAACTGCACGGCCTCGGCGTCAAGGCCGCCCAGCGGGCGCTGGCCACCGTCGAGATGGAGTACGCGCAGGACCGCAAGATCCAGACGTACTCCAAGGGCATGCGCCAGCGCGTGAAGATGGCCAGCGCCCTGGTCCACGACCCGTCGCTGCTCCTGCTCGACGAACCCTTCAACGGCATGGACCCCCGCCAGCGCATGCAGCTCATGGACCTGCTGCGCCGCATGGGCGACGAGGGCCGCACGGTCCTGTTCTCCTCGCACATCCTGGAGGAGGTCGAGCAACTCGCCCGGCACATCGAGGTCATCGTCGCGGGCCGGCACGCCGCGAGCGGCGACTTCCGCCGCATCCGCCGCCTCATGACCGACCGGCCGCACCGCTACGTGGTCCGCTCCAGCGACGACCGCGCACTCGCCGCGGCGCTGATCGCCGACCCGTCGACCGCCGGCATCGAGGTCGACAAGAAGGAGGGCGCGCTGCTCGTCCAGGCCGTCGACTTCGGCCGCTTCACCGCCCTGCTGCCGCGGGTGGCCCGGGACCACGGCATCCGGCTCCTCGCCGTCTCGCCGTCCGACGAGTCCCTCGAATCCGTGTTCTCTTACCTGGTCGCGGCGTAGGAGGCCAAGATGTACGACCCCACTGTCGCCCGGCTCACCTACCGGGCCCTGCTCGGCCGTCGCCGGGCCCTCATCCTCGGCGCGCTGCCGATGCTGCTCATCGCCATCGCCGTGATCGTCCGGTTCCTCGCCGGGGCGGACGATCAGACCGCGGTCGACCTGCTGGGCGGGCTCGGGCTCGCCACGATGGTGCCGATCATCGGTGTCATCGCCGGGACCGGCGCGATCGGGCCCGAGATCGACGACGGGTCCGTGGTGTACCTGCTGTCCAAGCCGATCAAGCGGCCGACGATCATCTTCACGAAACTGATCGTCGCTATCGCCGTGACCATGGTGTTCTCGGCGCTGCCGATGTTCGTCGCCGGGTTCATCCTCAACGGCAACGGCCAGCAGATCGCCGTCGCGTACACCGTCGCCGCGCTCGTCGCGTCCATCGCCTACGCCGCCGTCTTCCTGCTCCTCGGTACCGTCTCGCGGCACGCCGTGGTGTTCGGGCTCGTCTACGCGCTCGTCTGGGAGGCGCTGTTCGGGTCCCTCGTGTCCGGGGCGAAGACGCTGAGCATCCAGCAGTGGTCGCTCGCCGTGGCCCATGAGGTGACCGGCGGGGACCTCGTCGTCTCCGACGTCGGGCTCACCACGGCCACCGTCCTGCTGGTCGTCGTCACCGGGCTCGCGACCTGGTACGCGGGGCAGAAGCTGCGGTCGCTGACGCTCGCCGGGGAGGAGTGAGCCAGGGGGAGTGAGAGCGTCTGTGCGGTGCCGGTCGGCCTTGACGGAGGTTTCACCTCCGTCAAGGCACACTGGCGCAAAGGGGACGGGCAGGGACGAGGGGCAGGAGGGAACGGGGATGGCTGAGGAGAGCTGGGACGACGTCGTGCTCGACGAGGACTTCATACGGTCCGCCGAGTCCGCCGAACCGTCCGCCCGCGCGCGGATGCTCTCCGCCCGCTGGAGCCGTGAGGCACCACAGCCCCAGCCGTGGAGGTCGGACGAGCCTCCGGCGGGGTGGTTCTTCAGCAAGGCCCGGCGGAAGCGGTGGCGGAGGAAGTAGGGGCCGCTTTTCTTTGGGGCGGCGAGGGTTGCAGGGCGGGCTCGCTCGCGGGGCCGGAGGGTTGGGGGCGGGCTCGCTCGCGGGGCCGGAGGGCTTGGGCCGGTTCGCTCGCGGAGGCGAGGGAGTGGCGGGTGGGCTCGCTCGCAGGGCCGGCGGGTTGGAGGCCGGTTCGCTCGCGGGGTCGGGGGAGTAGCGGGCGGGAGGGAACGGGGAGTCGGTGGGCGGCTCGTCCGCGTTTTATTCGGTGGCGGTCAACTCACCTGAGCAGGCACAGTAGTTGTGTCCACCCCGCCGGGATCGTCCCGGCGTCACGTGCAGGGAGAGGAGCGGGGCGATGCCCATGCACGGCAGTACGTTCCGCTTCCGTCAGGGCAGTCCGTCGCGGGCTCCGGAGTAGTCGCTCACTCCGTCCGAGTCCGCTCACGAGAACTGCCCGGGGCGGCCGCTTCGAGCACGCGATGTCACTCTCGCGTGGGCCGCCCACCCGGAGGATTGGCCGAGGGGTAAGGCACCGGCTTGCACTGTGTTCGATCAGAAGCAGCCGTGGTCGGGGGTGAAACCCCGCGCACGTTCGATCCGTGCATCCTCCGCTGGAAGTGGGGCCGGTCGCTATGACCGACGTGAGCAGAGTTCTGGACCGCGAGGAGCCTCCACATGGACCACCAGGACGTCGACGCCGCTCTGACAGAGATGCTGGCGGTCCTCGGTCCCCGTACCGCTGAGGACTGGACGGTCCCCGCAGGCCCCGTCGACTGGACCTGCCGACAGACCGCCGAGCACATCGGCCACGACCTCCTGGCCTACGCGGGACAGCTCGCGGCGCAGCCCGTCGACGCGTATCTCCCCATGGACCTGCACGTCCGCCCCACCGCCACGCCCGCCGAAGTGCTCCAGGCCGTCACCGCCTGCGGTCGCCTGCTCGGCAGCGCGCTGGCCACGGCCGGACCGGAGGTGAGGGCCTGGCACTGGGGCCCGTGCGATCCCGAGGGGTTCGCCGCGATGGGCGTCGCCGAAATCCTGCTGCACACCCACGACATCACGCGGGGACTGTCCGTGGACTGGCTGCCACCAGCTCCGCTGAGCGCAGGTGTCCTGAACCGCCTCTTCCCCACCGCCCCGCCCGGCGATCCCGCCCAGGTACTCCTCTGGTGCACCGGCCGCGGTGAACTGGATGGGCTCCCGCGCCAGACGTCATGGACGTGGCAGGCGGCCCTCAGAACCAGCGACGCCCACTGACTCGGGTGGTTTCGGTGAATGGGCGGCTGCGGGTCCGCTGTGGCCGTTCGCGCAGTTCCCCGCGCCCCTAAGTGGCGGCTACGCCGCCATACCCGTGCCCCCCCGCAAGCGCGGGTGAGTGAAACGCCCTCACCTCAGCCGCCCCAACCCGCACCCCCAACCCCCCTCAGCCCAACAACCGCTCCAACACCACCGCGATCCCATCCTCCTCATTGGACGCCGTCACCTCGTCCGCCACAGCCTTCAGCTCCGCGTGGGCGTTGGCCATGGCCACCCCCCGCGCGGACCACGCGAACATCGGCAGGTCGTTCGGCATGTCGCCGAAGGCGATCGTGTCGGTGGACTTGAGGCGGAGCCGGCGTGCGGCGAGGGAGAGGCCGGTGGCCTTGGAGAGGCCGAGGGGGAGGAGTTCCACTATCCCCTCGCCGGCCATGGCGATGGTGACGAACCCTCCGGCGGACCTACGCGCGGCCTCCGCCAGCTCGTCGTCGGTCAGCGTCGGATGCTGGATGTAGATCTTGTTCAGCGGCGCGGCCCACAGCTCGGCGACCTCCGTGAGCGGCGTCGCCGGCAGGTTGCCGATGCTGGTGTATCCCGGCCCGACCAGCACCTCCCCGTCCAGCCCGTCCCGGCTGGCGGCGAGATACAGGGGCCCGACCTCCGCCTCGATCTTCGCGAGGGCGACCCCGGCGAGCTGCCGGTCCAGCGTCACGGACGTCAGCAGCCGGTGCGCGCCGGCGTCGTACACCTGCGCGCCCTGTCCGCACACGGCGAGGCCGGTGTAGCCGAGGTCGTCGAGGATGTGCCGGGTCCAGGGGACCGCGCGGCCGGTGACGACGATGTGGGTGGCCCCCGCCGAGGTCGCCGCGGTGAGGGCGGCGAGGGTACGCGGGCTGACCGACTCGTCGGACCGCAACAGCGTGCCGTCGAGGTCGGTGGCGATCAGCTTGTAGGGAAAACTCCCCGCGCCGCTCTCCGGGGCCTCGCCCACCACATGTTCACTTGCACCCACGCTACGGCCAGCTCCACTCAAGTCGCCCACACTCACCCGGAACCCCCCTGGTTCGAGGACACCCCTCAGACCCCGGTCGGCTCCAGCACCTCACGCCCGCCCAGGAACGGCCGAAGCACCGCGGGTACCCGCACGGACCCGTCCGCCTGCTGATGGTTCTCCAGGATCGCGACGATCGTCCGAGGCACCGCGCACAGCGTGCCGTTGAGCGTGGCCAGCGGCCGGACCGTCTTGCCCTCGCGGTAGCGGATGGACAGCCGGCGCGACTGGAACTCCGTGCAGTCGGACGTCGACGTCAGCTCCCGGTACTTCCCCTGCGTCGGGATCCACGCCTCGCAGTCGAACTTGCGGGCGGCGGACGAGCCGAGGTCACCGCTCGCGACGTCGATGACGCGGAACGGCAGCTCCAGCGACGTCAGCCACTGCTTCTCCCAGTCCAGCAGCCGCTGGTGCTCCGCCTCCGAGTCCTCGGGGGCGACGTAGGAGAACATCTCGACCTTGTCGAACTGGTGGACGCGGAAGATGCCCTTCGTGTCCTTGCCGTGCGACCCGGCCTCGCGGCGGAAGCAGGGCGAGAACCCGGCGTACCGCAGCGGCAGCCGCTCCGCGTCGAGGATCTCGTCCATGTGGTACGCGGCGAGCGCGACCTCGGACGTGCCGACGAGGTAGAGGTCGTCCTTGTCGAGGTGGTAGACGTCCTGCGCGGCCTGCCCGAGGAACCCGGTGCCGGCCATCGACTGCGGACGCACCAGCGCGGGCGTCAGCATCGGCGTGAACCCGGCGGCCGTGGCCTGCGCGATCGCCGCGTTGACCAGTGCCAGCTCAAGCAGCGCGCCGACCCCGGTCAGGAAGTAGAAGCGCGAGCCGGAGACCTTGGCCCCCCGCTCGACGTCGATCGCGCCGAGGAGCTGGCCCAGCTCCAGGTGGTCCTTGGGCTCGAAGCCCTCGGCGGAGAAGTCACGGATCTCGCCGTGCGTCTCCAGCGTGACGAAGTCCTCCTCACCGCCGACGGGGACGGCGGGGTGGACGAGGTTGCCGAGCCGCAGCAGCAGCTCCTGCGTCTCGGTGTCGGCCGCGTCGCGCTCGGCGTCGGCGGCCTTCACGTCGGCCTTGAGCTGCTCGGCCTTCTTGAGCAGCTCCGCCTTCTCGTCCGCGGCGGCCTTGGGGATCAGCTTGCCGAGCTGCTTCTGCTCGGCACGGAGTTCGTCGAAGCGGACGCCGGACGACCTGCGCCGCTCGTCGGCGGACAGGAGGGAGTCGACGAGCGCGACGTCCTCTCCACGGGCGCGCTGCGACGCGCGCACACGGTCGGGGTCCTCACGGAGCAGGCGAAGGTCAATCACAGGCCCAAGGCTACCGGTGTGGGCGGACACCCTACGACCGACTATTGCCGAACCCCGAACGTGCCCCGAATAAACCGTTATGAGGGAATTGCCGCACGCGTCAAAGGAATGCGTCCCACTCCCTGAGACGGGGCACGTGAATGGCTCGATGTTGACCTGACTGCCTTGTGGAAAACGGGACTTGGGGATCGGTTGTCCACAGTGATCCACACCCCGGGAAAAGTTATCCACAGGGTGTGAGGAAGATCTGTGGATATCGAAAATGATCTTTCTCTCACGTCGGCTCGCCCCGCGAGATTCTGTCCTAAACACACCTCGCATCCACTTTCGAGTGGAAACGCGTCGCTCCAAAGGATGGCGCGACGGAAACAGGTGGACGAAGAGTGACTGACTCGCTGGTGGACGGGCCGGAGGTCTGTGAGGCGATTTGTCGACTGAACACCCTCGCGCAGTCGACTTATCCCCAGGTCGAGAAGCCCACCTGTGGATAACTTCTGTGGATAACCGCGATATGCCAGTACGACTGGCTAGAAGCGCCCGTCCTGGCACCGCGCGACCCACTCCGACGCCGCCACGAACTCCGCGTCCGACGTCCCCGGGAACGGCATCGCGACCTCCCCCGCGTCGACCACGTCGGCCCTCGGGTACGACCCCAGGAACCGCACCTCGCGGCAGATCCGCTTGAGCCCCATCAGCGCCTCGGCCACCCGCCGGTCGTTGATGTGCCCCTCGGCGTCGACGCAGAAGCAGTAGTTGCCGATCCCCGCACCGGTCGGCCGGGACTGGAGCACCATCAGGTTGATGCCCCGCGTCGCGAACTCGCCCAGCAGATCGCGCAGCCCGCCGGGGTGGTCGTCGCGCTGCCACAGCACGACGGACGTCTTGTCGGCACCGGTCGGCGCGGCGGGCCGGGCCGGACGGCCCACGAGGACGAACCGGGTCTGCGCGTTCTCCGCGTCGTGGATGCCGGTCTCCAGGGCCTCCAGGCCGTACCGGGCGGCGGCGAACTCACCGGCGAAGGCGGCGTCGTAGCGGCCCTCCTGGACCAGGCGCGCGGCGTCCGCGTTCGAGGCGGCCGACTCCCAGACCGCGTCCGGCAGATGCTTCTTCATCCAGTTCCGCACCTGCGGCTGGGCCGCCGGGTGTGCGGAGACCGTCTTGATCTCGGAGAGCTTCGTACCGGGCCTGACCAGCAGCGCGAAGGTGATCGACAGCAGCACCTCGCGGTAGATCATCAGCGGGGTGCCCGCGACCAGCGCGTCGAGGGTCGGGGTGATCCCGCCCTCGACGGAGTTCTCGATCGGCACGAACGCCGCCTCGGCCTCCCCGGACCGCACCGCGTCCAGCGCGGACTGCACCGACACGTACGGGATCAGTTGCCGGGTCGCCGTCTCCGGCAACGTCCGCAGGGCGACCTCCGTGAAGGTGCCTTCAGGACCGAGATACGCATAGCTGGCAGGCATGCCCTCACCCTAATGGCCCTCCAGCAGGGCTTGCCCGACGTATCCACCCTTCTCCGCCCCACCCGGCACCGCGAACAGCCCGCTCGACTCGTGCCGGATGTACTTCGACAGCGCGTCCCCGCGATCCAGCTTCCGCTGCACCGTCACGAAGCCCCGCAACGGATCCGCCTGCCAGCAGATGAAGAGCAGACCGGCGTCAGGTGTCCCGTCCGCGTCGATCCCGTCGTGGAACGAGAACGGCCGCCGCAGTATCGCGGCCCCCCCGTTCTGATCCGGCCGGGAGATCCGCGCGTGCGCGTTGAGCGGCACCACCAGATCCCCCTTCGCGTCCGTCTTCTCCAGGTCCATCGCGGTCGTCTCCGACCCCCCGGACAGCGCGGCCCCGTCCGCCTTCCGCCGCCCGACGACCTGCTCCTGGGCCGCGACCGTCAGCTTCTCCCAGTCGTCGAGGAGCATCCGGATCCGCCGGACGACGGCGTAGGAGCCGTTCGCCATCCACGCGGGGTTCTCCGAACCGGAGGCGGGGACGAAGATCCGCCGGTCGAAGTCGGACTCGGACGGCTTCGGATTGCGCGTCCCGTCCATCTGGCCCATGAGATTCCGGGCCGTCATGGGGTGGGAGGTGGCACCCGGCGAGCGGTTGAAGCCGTTCATCTGCCAGCGGACCTTCGCCGCGCTCCCCGCGTCCTTCTGGATCGCGCGCAGGGCGTGGAAGGCGACGAGAGCGTCGTCCGCACCGATCTGCACCCACAGGTCCCCGTCGCTGCGGGTCTTGTCCAGCCGGTCGGAGGAGAAGCTCGGCAGCGGGTCCAGGGCGACCGGGCGCTGTTTCTCCAGACCGGTCTTCGCGAAGAAGCTGTGCCCGAACCCGAAGGTGATCGTCAGGGACGAAGGACCCGCGTCGAGCGCGATTCCCGTGTCCCCCTCCCCCGAGGTCTCCCCGGCCATCAGCCGCTCGGCCGTCCGCGACCAGCGGCGCAGCAGCGCGGCGGCCTCCTTGCGGCCCGCCCCGGCGGCCAGGTCGAACGCGAGGACATGGCCCTTCGCCTGGAGCCCCTGGAGGATGCCGGGCTGATGTTTCACGTGAAACACGACCTCGCCGGAGCCCACGGAGCTGAGCGGGGTCGCCTCGCTCGGCGCGGCGGCATAGCCGACACCGGCCCCCGCCCCCGCCCCGAGCACCAGCCCGGTGGCTCCGGCGGTGCCGAGCAGGGCGCGGCGCGAGAGGCCGCCCTGCTGCGAAGCGGGCGTTTCCTGGGTCGTACGGGGCTCCGAAAGGGTCACGGTTCAGCCGATCTGCGCGTTCTTGGAGATGGTCGTCTGGTCGATGTCGGAGGTCCGGACGGTGACGGCGACCTTCCATTCGCCGGCCACCGGGATCTGTACTCCGTTCTTCGCCCAGTGACCGGTGGTGATGTGGTCGGGGGTGACGGGCAGGGGCCCGATCTTCTGGGATTCGAGGGTGAAGGAGACCTTCAGCTCGGGGACGTCGAAGGGCTGGCCGTTCGCGTCGGTCACATAGACGTGCATCTCGTTGGGCCCGGTCCCTGCGGGGTCCATGTCCACGGTGACGACGCCCTTCCCCTTGGCGCCGCCGGTGTCGAAGCTCATGTCCAGCGTCAGCGCCCCACCGGTGCCGTCCGAGGGGAGCGTGGACGACGACACGGAGCCCGCGGCCTTGGCGTCCAGCTCGGTCCGACCCGGCTCGGTCGACGTCAGGATCGTCGTCACGGCCAGCAGCACGACGGCGACGCCGGCCTCCGCCAGCACGGACCGCCGCAGCCCGAACCGGTTCGCGTCCCCGTCCCGCAGCTTCTTCTGCCGGGCGGAGTCGACGGCGGCCTGCTGCCGGGCGAGCTGGGCGGCGCGCTTGCGGTCGTCACCGGAGGCGCTCACCGTGGTGACGGCCTCAGTGGCGACAACCTCGGTGTCCCCGGCCTCGGCCAGCCGCCCCGTCCACCGCCGCGACACCGAAGCGACCCCCACCAGCACCACCACCAGCCCGATCTTCACCAGCAGCAGTTGCCCGTACGTCGTCTCCGTGAACGCCGACCACGAGCCCAGTTGCCGCCAGGACTGGTAGATCCCGGTGGCGACCAGCGCGAGGACGCTGCCGAAGGCGATCTGCGAGAAACGGCGGACGGCGGACGCCTCCACGGGCCGGTCCGCGGGCGCCCGGTACAGGGCGACCAGCAGGGTCGTCAGCCCGCCCAGCCACAGCGCGACGGCCAGCAGGTGCACGATGTCGACGGGCATCGCGATACCCGCCTGAACCCCGGTGGACGCGTGCTCGGCCAGCGCCCAGCTCGCCGCGAGCCCGGCGGCGACGACCGTCCCGCCGACGGCGAGCCCGAACGTCAGGTCCCGCTTCTCCTCGTCCTCCCGCTTGTCGTAGGCCCCGAACAGCACCGCGATGAACAGCGCGGCGGCGGCCAGGAGCAGCAGCCGGGAGACCAGCGCGGCCCCCGACTTGGTCTGGAGGACGTCCCCGAGGAGCGCGAGGTCGAAGATGTCCCCGACCTTCCCGGACCCGGTGTACGACCCGCGCACGAGCAGCAGGAACAGCGTCGAGGCGGTGAGCGTCAGCCACCCCCCGACGACGAGCCGCTGTACGGCCCGCACCGAACTCCCCCGCGACCAGCAGGCCAGCACGAACGCGGCCCCGCCGACGAGGACGATGAACCCGGCGTACGACAGATACCGCCCGGTGTCGTAGAGCGCCCCCACGACCCCGCCGCCCGCTTCCCGCACGGACGACGAGACGCTCGTCTGGGACGGCGCCCCGATGGAGAACGTGAACGCCCCGGCGACGGGATGACTGTCCTCGGAGACGATCTGGTACGTCACCGTGTACGTCCCGTCGGGCAGCCCGCCGCGCAGCGGGACGGCGTAGCTCGCGCCGTCCGTGTTGTTCGGCTTGCCCGCGTCGACGCGGTTGCCCTTGGGGTCGAGGACGCGTACGGAGTCCGCGCTGGTGGCGATCTTCTCGGAGAACGTGAGCGTCACCTGGGTGGGTGCCTGCGCGACCACCGACCCCTGCGTGGGATCGCTGCCGGTGAGCGCGGCGTGGGCGGACGCGGGCGCGGCACCGGCGAGGAGCGCTCCCGTGACAGCCAGGAACAGCAGCACCCAGGTGCGCACGCGCGAGGTGGTGGCCGACGGCATGTGTGTTTCCCTCCCTCAGTTCCCGGTCTTCGGGATGTACGTGGCCGACTCCACCGGAATCTCGACCTTCATGGCCTTCGACTCGGCGAAGTGCAGGGTCACGGTCACTTTCTCGCCCTGCTTCGGCCGTCGCTCCAGCTTCTCGAACATCAGATGGTTACCGCCGCTCTTGAACACGAGTTGACCGTGCGCGGGCACCGGCAGGGACGTGACGCCGGACATCGTCCCGCCGCTGGTCTCGTGCATGGTGACCGGCCCGAAGGAACTGGTCACGGACGTCAGCTCGTCCTTCGTCCCGCCCTTGTTGCTGATGGTCAGGAACCCGGCGGCCATGTCGGAGACGGGCTGCGGGAGGTAGGCGGCGCCGACGGACAGGGACGGCCCGCTCCCGGAGGACGACGAGCACCCGGCGAGCAGCAGCACCGCCCCGGCTCCTACGGCCGCGAACCTCACGGCTTCGCCCCCTGCACGAGCTTCGGCAGGTCCTTGATGTAGTCGTCGACGGTCGCCTTCTCCGTGTAGAGGACGTACCCCGCGTCGGTCTTCGGCGAGAACGCGACCACCTGCGTGCCGTGCGTGGAGACCATCTTGCCGTTCTTGTCCTTGTGCGGCGGCTCGATGACGATGCCGACCGTGCGGGCGGCGGCCTGGATCGTCGCGAAGTCACCGGTCAGCCCGACGACCTGCGGGTCGATCCCCTTGAGCCAGGAGGTCAGCGCCGCCGGGGTGTCCCGCGCGGGGTCGGTCGTCACGAACACGATCCGCAGCGCGTCCTGCTCCGCCTTGGACAGCTTCGACTTGGCGACCGCGATGTTGCTCATGGTCAGCGGGCAGACGTCGGGGCAGTGCGTGTACCCGAAGTACAGCAGCACCGGCCTCCCCTTGGTCTCGGCCCGCAGGTCGTACTTCTTGCCCTGCGTGTCGGTGAGCACCAGGTTCGGCTTGGTGAAGGGCTGGTCCAGCACGATCGCCGCCTTCGTGTTGCCCCCGTCCTCGGTGACCGAGGCGACCGACGAGCCGCCGTCACTGTCCCCGCCGCCGCACGCGGAGAGGGTGAACAGGGCGGCGGCGAGCAGGGCGGCCGTGGCGTACGCCGTCCTGTGAGTGGAGATGCGCATAGAGAAATGTCCCAGATGTTCGTGAGGGGGGGCGTGGATCAGGCGTCGGGCGCGGTGCTACGACGCCGCCCCGCGAGGACGCCGTACGCGACCCCGGCGACCCCGACGACGATGCCGACGACGCCCAGGACCCGGGCGGTGGTGTCGGTGCTGTCGGCGGCGGACGACGACGCCGTGGTCGTCGTCTTGGCAGCGGCGGCGGTGTCGGTGGCGCCGCTGTCGTGGTGGCCGTCACCCTTCGCGGCGGACAGGGCGAGCTTGGGGGCCGGGTACTCGGGCTCCTCGGCGCCGTCCGCCTGCACCTCGATCCAGCGGACGACCTCCTTGTTGGAGTACGTCTGGAGCGCCTTGAAGACGATCGAGTCGGTGTCCTCGGGCAGCGCGCCGACCGAGAGGGGGAACTGCTGGATGAAGCCGGGCTGGATGCCCTTGTCGGGGGCGGTCGCGGTCCAGGTGACCTTCGTGACGGCCTCGGTGATCTGCTTGCCGTGCACGCTCAGCGGCTTGGCGAGCTTCCCCTTGGTGACGACGACCGACCAGCCCTCGACCGGCTGCGGCATCACCGACGCGAGCGGGTGGTCGGCCGGGAAGGTGACCTCCATCTTCACCGTCGAGGCGTCGTCGCGCTCGTTCGGGACACGGAAGTCGATGACCGCGTAACCGCCCTTGGCGGCGGTGCCCTCCGGCACCACGGAGACGTGCGCGAAGGCCGGCGAGGACAGCGCGAGGACGGCCGTCCCGGCGAGGGCGGAGGCGGCGAGGAGACGGCGGGGCGTGCGAACGGACTTCATGGTGTGGGCACTCCACGGTGAGTGAGGTCGGGTGAGGGGCACGCCGTTGCGGTCCGATGGTCGTACCGCAGACCCATGACAAGGCATGGGGGCGTGCCGCACGACGGCGACCGAAAAGAGACGGCCCGTCGTGTCAGGCGGCGAGAGCGAACGCCCCCGCGGGCGGCCCCCGCCTGACGACCGTGTGCTGAAGTTCCCTGTGCCGCAGCCGAGGCGGCGTGAGCCGGTCCGCGTGAGGGGCGCGCGGACCCTTCCCCGGCACCCCGGGCAACCCCGCGAGCAGCGCGCGCACCAGTGTGAGCGCCCCGCGCAGGGAGCGGACGAGCGCCCCCTCCGCGACCCCGCGCACGGACAGCCCGATCAGCCGCAGCAGCGCACTGTCCCCACGCCGCAGCAGCCACCCGGCGGCGACGGCCGCGAGGACGTGCCCGAGCAGCATCGGCAGCGACGGCAGCAGGTCGAGCGAACCGGCCTCGACGGACGGCGCCGGACGCGCGCCGGCGTCGTACACGCGGGCCTCGGTGAGGATCCGGTAGGCGTGCGCCGGGCTGAGCGCGGCGGCGGTGGTGCCGCACAGCAGGCGGGCGGCCTGGTCGACGCCGACCTCGTCGAGGCGCAGCACCTTCGCGACGGCCGCGCAGACGATCCGCTCGTTCTCGGTCGCGGGCGGGACGATCGTGCCGGTGCGGATTTCGGGTT
>NZ_JBTYMC010000086.1:0-24405 GCF_054880855.1 Streptomyces sp. S6
CGGCGCTGGCCGGCCGCCGGGACGACCGCCAGCGCCCCGGGCACGAGCGGTACGACACCCTCGGCTACCTCCCCGCCGGCACCCGGGGTGTGTGGGGCTCCGTCTCCACGACCCTGGAATACGCCGTCGCCGACCACGCGCTGGCCCGCCTCGCCGAGCGCCTCGGCGACCGGGACGCCCACGACATGCTGTTGAAGGCGTCAGGGAACTGGCGGAACCTCGTCAACCCCGCCACCGGCTCCGTCCAGCCCCGCGCGGCGGACGGCACCTGGCCCGCGTACGACCCCGCGCAGACCGCCGAGTACGTCGAGGGCAACGGCGCGCAGTACGCGTGGCTGGTCCCGCACGACCTGCCGGGCCTCTTCGCGACGATGGGCGGCACGGACGCCGCGACCGCCCGGCTCGACACCTTCTTCACCGAGCTCAACGCGGGCCCGCACAAGCCGTACGCCTACCTCGGCAACGAGCCGTCCTTCGGCACCCCGTGGGCCTACGCCTACGCGGGCCGCCCCGACCGGGTCCGGGACACCGTCCACCGCGCGCTGGCCGCCCTGTTCGGGGACGGCCCCGCCGGTCTCGTCGGCAACGACGACCTCGGCGCGCTCTCCGCGTGGGCGGTGTGGGCGAGCATCGGCAGGTACCCCGACATCCCGGGCACCGGCCACCTCGTCCGCACCACCCCCGTCTTCACCTCGGTCGCGGTCCACAGAGGCTGACGTCCGTCAGGCCTCGCCCTGCACGTGGAAGTACCAGCGGATGCCGAACTTGTCGACGACACCGGCGGCCTGGTCGCCGCCGGCGGTGTCGCGCAGCTCGAAGTGGACCGTGCCGTCGCCCGAGGAGAGCGCGTCCGACAGGCGCTGGGCCTCCTCGGCGTCGTCGACGACCAGGAGGATCGAGTGACCGCCGTGGTCGATCGGCTCCAGCATCACGTCCCCGCAGGTCAGTAACCCCTCACCGATCCGCAGCGTCGCGAAGTGCACTTTGTGGCCCAGGTCGTCGGGGACGGCGTGCTCGGCCGCCAGGTCGCTGTACCGGCTCAGGGTCTCGACCTTCGCCCCGAGGGCGGCCCGGTAGAAGTCGATGGCTTCTTCACAGGTTCCGAAGAAGTCCACGTGCGGCAGTACCTGCATGGTCGTTTCCTCTCCGCAAGGCAAGGAGAAAGGGATCAGGCATGGCCGGCCGGGACCGAGCCCGCCCAGCGTATCGACCGTAAGCGAACAGGCCGGGGCGGAGTTCGAGAGGTGGTATTCATCCGGCCAACCCGCAGGTGAGTGACCGGAGTTGCGGACGTGAAAGGGACCGGCGGCGGTCGGTGTACGGGATTCGGCCGAACGTGTACAGCTTCTTGTTCGAATTGCGGGGGCCCGTTCGGCGACCTTACGTTGTCGAACATGCTGACGATCGGACTGAACGGAAACTTCTCCCCCGAGAACTCCGATATCGTGCCCGGTCTGCGCGAGTACATGTACCACGACGCCGCTGCCGCCCTGGTCCAGGACGGCGTACTGATCGCGGCGGTCGAGGAGGAACGGCTCAACCGGATCAAGCACACGACGAAATTCCCCGTCAACGCCGTGCGCGCCTGCCTCGAACTGGCCGGCGCCACCCCCGCCGACATCGACGCGGTCGGCTACTACTTCCCCGAGCGGTATCTCGACCTCATGCTCAACGGCCTCTACGCCGACCATCCGGCCGTACCGCTCGGCTACTCACGGCAGTTGACCAGGGCCCGCCTCAAGGAGGCCCTGAACTGGGACCTCCCCGACGACAGGCTCGTCCACGCCTCGCACCACCGCGCCCACGCCCTGTCCGGCCTCACCCGCTCCGGAATGGCGGAGGCCCTCGTCGTCGTCCTCGACGGCATGGGCGAGGATTCCTCGGGAACCGTGTTCGGCGCCACCGGCGGCGAGTTGGAACCCCTCACCAAGTTCGCCATGCACAAATCCCTCGGACTGTTGTATCTGAACGCCACCAGGCACCTCGGTTTCCGGTTCGGCGACGAGTACAAGGTGATGGGACTCGCCCCCTACGGAGACCCCGCCGCCTTTCGTGACGTGTTCGAGTCGATGTACACACTCGGCCCGGACGGGGATTACGAATTCCCGCCGCACGCACTGGCATTCGAATACGTGACCAACATGTTCTTCTCCCGCGGAATGCCGCCCCGCCGCTCGTTCGAATCCCTGGAGCAGTGCCACAAGGACTTCGCGGCGGGTCTCCAGGAAATGCTGGAGAAGATCGTCCTGCACGTGCTGGCGCACTGGAGTCGGTCCACCCGGCACACCCGGCTCGTGTTCAGCGGTGGAGTCGCCCACAACTCCAGCCTGAACGGCGCGATTCTGCGCTCGGGACTCTTCACCGAGATGTTCGTCCACCCCGCCTCCCACGACGCGGGCACGGCGGAGGGCGCCGCGCTGCTGGCACAGGAGTCGCTGACGGGGACGGTACGCCTCAAGGAACGCATGCGCGGCGCGAGCCTCGGACCGGCCCTCGGCAGCGCGAAGGACGTCGAGGAGAAGGTCGCGGCGTGGAGCGGGCTCGTGGAGTACGAGCGCCCGGACGACGTCGTCGAGGAGACGGCCCGGCTGCTCGCCGGGGGCGCCGTCGTCGGATGGGCGCAGGGGCGCTCGGAGTTCGGGCCGCGCGCGCTCGGCCACCGCAGCATCCTCGCCGACCCGCGCCCCGCCGGGAACCGGACCCGCATCAACGCGATGATCAAGAAACGGGAGAGCTTCCGGCCGTTCGCGCCGATGGTCGTCGCCGAAGCCGCCGACACGTACTTCGACCTCACCGACACCACCGCGCACCACGACTTCATGTCGTTCGTCGTGGACGTGCGCCCCGAACACCGCGAGCACCTCGGCGCGGTCACCCACGTCGACGGCACGGCCCGCGTCCAGACCGTCGACCCCGAGACGAACCCCCGCGTCCACCGCCTGATCACCCGCTTCGGCGCCCTCACCGGCACCCCGGTCCTGCTCAACACGTCGATGAACAACAACGCCGAGCCGATCGTCCAGAGCGTCGAGGACGTTCTGACCTGCCTCCTGACGACGGACCTGGACTGCGCCGTCGTCGACGACCTCCTCGTGCGCAGACGGCCCGGATTCCTCGCCGCCCTCGACAGCCTCGTCCTCACCTTCCGGCCCGTCACGCGGCTGGTCAGGACGGTCGGGCCGGGAGGCGCCGTCAGCCACGAGATCCTCCTCGACTACGCGACCGGGCCCCGGGCCGCCGTGTCTCCGGAGCTGTTCGCGGTGCTGGAGAAGGCGGACGGCACCAGACCGGTCGGTCCGCTCGCCGAAGAGACCCGCACCGAACTGCACGCCCTGTGGCAGCAGCGATTCTTCACCCTCACTCCAGCTTCCTGAAGGGAACCGCATGCACAACGCCGAATACCTGGAGCTGGTGCGAACCCCCTCCGGCCGCGAACACCACTACGCCCGCGTCGTCGACACCTACTACGCGCAGGTCACCGACGTCTGCCGCGACGTCTGGTCCGACTCCTTCCACCTCGCCTGGTTCGCCGAGGGCCAGCAGCTCCACGAGGCCCAGCACACGATGCAGCGCCGGCTCGCCGACCAGGCCGGTTTCACCGCCGGGAACCGGCTCCTCGACGTCGGCTGCGGCATCGGCGGCCCCGCCGCGACCGTCGCCGAGCACACCGGCGCCGAGGTGACCGGCGTCAACATCTGCGGACACCAGATCGAGGTGGCGCGTTCGCTGCACGCGGGGAACGAACGGCTGACGTTCGTCGAGGCCGACGCGATGAACCTGCCGTTCGAGGCAGGGGAGTTCGACGGGGTCTTCTCCATTGAGGCCCTGTGCTACGCCCCCGACAAACGGCGCGTCTACGCCGGGATCGCCGAAGTCCTGCGCCCCGGCGGCGCGTTCACCGGCGCCGACTGGTTCTGCGCGGACGGCCTCTCCGACGCCGAGTACGCGCGCTGGGTGGAGCCCATGTGCCAGGGCTTCGCCATCCCGCACGTCATTCCGTTCGGCGAGCTGAAGGGGTACCTGGAGGAGGCCGGGTTCGACGTCGAGTCCGTGTCCCGGTACGACGACCACGGCGACACCGGGCCCAACTGGGCGCCGGCGGCGGCAAGTTCGTCCGAGCCGGGCACGGACCTCACGGCGGACGGCTTCGAGAACCTCCTCGCGAGATCGCTGCCGGCACTGCGGGACGGCTGCCTGGCGGGGAAGATCGTCATGGGCTGCTGGGTCGCGCGCAGGCGGGACGACGACACCGTACCCGGGAGCGACCGCGCATGACCGGTCCCGCACCCGTCTCCGCCCCCGGCGCCCTCCCCGTCCTCGGCCACGCCCTGCCGCTGGCCCGGCACCCGCTCCCCTTCCTGGCCTCCCTCCCCACCCACGGCGACCTCGTCCGCATCAAGCTCGGACCCGTGCCGTTCCATGTCCTGTGCGACCCCGACCTCGTCCACCAGGTCCTCCTCGACGACCGGACGTACGACAAGGGCGGCGCGATCTTCGACCTCGTCCGGACCGTCGCCGGCAACGGCCTCGCGACCTGCCCGCACAAGGAGCACCGCCGCCAACGCCGCCTCCTGCAACCGGCGTTCCACCACGAACGCCTCCCCGGCTACGCGAAGGTGATGTCCTCGGAGATCACCGCGATGCTCGACGGCTGGACGGAGGGCCGTGAACTCGACGTCCTCGCGACGATGAACGAGCTGACCGCGAACCTCGCGACACGCACCCTGTTCGCCGCCGAACTCGACGACGAGACGTTCGCGGAACTGCGGCTGTGCATGCACGACGTGATGACCGGCATGATGCGCCGCATGCTGCTGCCCTGGTCCGTGCTGAACCGGCTGCCGACCCCGGGCAACCGCCGCTTCCACCGGGCCCGCGCACGCCTGCGGCAGTACGTCGCGCAGCTCACCGACGACTACCGGCGCGCGGGCGTCGACCACGGCGACCTGCTGTCCATCCTGCTGGCCGTGCGCGACGACGAGGGACGGGGGCTCGGTGAGGACGAACTCCACGACCAGGTCTTCACGTTCTACCTCGGCGGCAGCGAGACGACCGCGCCCCTGCTGTCCTGGGCGCTCTACCTCCTCGGCCGCCACCCCGGCATCCGGGAGCGGCTGCACACCGAGGTCGACACGGTCCTCGCCGGACGGGTCGCCACGCACGACGACCTCCCGGACCTGGAGCTGACCCGGCGGGTCGTGATGGAGACGCTGCGGCTGTATCCGCCGGGCTGGCTCTTCACGCGCGTCACCACACGGGCCGCCGAACTCGCCGGGCACCGGCTCCCCGCCGGGTCGATCGTCATCTACAGCCCGCACATCGTGCACCACCGCGCCGACCTCTTCCCCGACCCCGAGCGCTTCGACCCCGACCGCTGGGGCCACGACGCGGGACGGCCGGCGCGCGGGGTGTTCACGCCGTTCGGCAGCGGCGCCCGCAAGTGCATCGGCGAGGTCTTCGCCCTGACCGAGGCGAGCCTCGCCCTCGCCTCGATCGTGGCCCGCTGGCAACTGGACCCCCTTCCCGGGGCGCACGCCCGCATGGCGCCCCGGCTGTCGTCCACACCGCGTTCGCTGCCGATGTCCCTGCGGGAGCGGACACCCAGGTGAGACACGTCAGCCGGAAGGTGCGCTCACCACCCCACCGGCATCTCCCGCAACCCCCGCAGCGACATCCGCGACCGCCACACCGGCTCCCCGGCGAGACGCAGCCCCGGCAGCCGCGTCAGCAGCGCGCGCAGGGCCTCCTGGATCTCCAGCCGGGCCAACGCCGAGCCGGGACAGTAGTGGACGCCGTGCCCGAACCCCAGGTGCTGGTTGGCGGGCCGGTCGAAGTCGAGGGTGTCGGGGTCGGCGAAGCGCTCCGCGTCACGGTCCGCCGAACCCACCGAGACGACGACGGGCTCGCCCTCGCGGACCAGCGTCCCGCCGACCTCGACGTCCCGGGTGGCCCAGCGGGCGGCCAGGGCGCCGCCCCGCAACGGCACGTACCGGAGCAGCTCCTCGACGGCGGCCGGGATCAACTCGGGCTCGGCGCGCAGGCGTTGGAGCTGCTCCGGGTGCTGGAACAGCGTGTACAGGAAGGCGGGGATCGACGTGGCGGTGGACTCGTGACCGGCGATCAGCAGGCCCACGCACTGCTCGAACAACTCGTCCTCGGTGAGCCGGTCCTCGTTGTCCCGGGCCGCGATGAGCGCCGTCATCAGATCGTCCCCGGGCCGCGTCCGGCGCTCGGCGACCAGCTCCGACATATAGGTGTGGAACTCCCGCAGGCCGGCCTCGGCGTCCCGCGCGCTCACCTCGCTGGACACGGCGTCGTCGCTCCACTTCCGGAAGCGCGGCAGGTCCGCCTCCGGTACCCCGAGCAGCCGGCAGATCACGGTCACGGGCAGCGGCAGCGCGAACGACTCGACCAGGTCGGCGGGTTGCCCGGCGGCCACCATGCCGTCCGCCAACCCCTCGGCCAGCGCCCGCACTTCGGGCCGCATCCGCTCGATGCGCTGCACGGTGAACGCCGCCGCGAGCAGCCGCCTGAGCCGGGTGTGGTCCGGCGGATCCATCGCCAGCAGGCCCCGGTTGACCTGGTGCGGCGCCTCCCGGGGTTCGTCGTTGACGGCGCAGGCGGCCCGGCTGAACACCGGGTCCCCGAGGACGGTCCGCGCGTCCGCGTACCGCGTCACGAGCCACGCCGGTCCGCCGTAGGGCAGCCGCACCCGGCGCAACCCCGCACCCCGGCGCGCTTCTTCGTACCGGTCGGACAGTTCCAGACCGGGGCCTTCGTTGAACGGGTACGCGGCGGGTGCGGACATGCGGGGGCTCTTTTCGTGTCGACGGCAGGACGCGGACGTACCCGTAGCCGACCCGCCCCGCGCGCCCCGGCCCGGCGAAGTATCCATACGGCGTCAGCAATTCACCCTGACGGTGCCTCTCCCGAAGGGCGGCGTTTCGGCCGCCGGGCGCGGGAGACAGGAATCCGGACAGCGACCCGAGCGGAGGACAGATGACAGAACCGGTGACAGCGCGGCCCGTGGCCGAGGACGTCGGGCGGATGTACGACCGCATGACCGTCCTCGCCGCCGATCTCACGGGCGGCGACGGCTTCAACGCCCACCTCGGCTACTGGGACACCCCGGACAGCCCCCTCACCTACGACGAGGCCATGGACCGGCTCACCGACGTCATGACCGACCGGCTGCGCATCGGCGCCGGGTCCCGGGTCCTCGACGTCGGCTGCGGGGTCGGCGCCCCCGCCCTGCGGATCGCCCGCCGCACGGGCGCCGGGGTCACCGGCATCTCCGTCAGCCGTGAACAGGTCGAGCGCGCCGACCGGTCGGCCCGGGACGCCGCGCTCACCGGCCGGGTCGTCTTCCAGCAGGCGGACGCCATGCGGCAGCCGTACGCCGACGCCACCTTCGACGCGGCCTTCGCCCTCGAATCGATGCCCCACATGCCCGACCGGGCACAGGCCCTGCGGGAGGTCCGACGGGTGCTGCGGCCCGGCGGCAGACTCGTCCTCACCGACTTCTTCCGGCGCCCCGCCCACACCGGCGACACCGGCGCCCTGTGCACGGAGATGGGCTCCACCCTCGCCGAACTCGACGGCTATCCCGCCCTGTTGAGAGCGGCCGGACTGGAGTTCGTGGAGCTGCTCGACATCAGCGACGAGACCGTCCCGAGGTCGTTCGCCCTCCTCGCGGAGCGCGCGCGGGCACTGGACCTCGCGGACGACGACGTCGAGGCGCGCTGCTACTTCGACCCGCAGGCCCTGATGGATCCCGCCCTGCTCGGCTACCTCCTGGTCGTCGCCCGCCGGCCCCTCGCGTCGTGACACGGCTGCCGTTCGACCTGGCCGGCCCGCTGCGGATCGCCCCCCGACTGCGCGAACTCCAGGCCGAGGGCACCGTCCACCCCGTGCGCACCGCGATGGACGACCCGGCCTGGCTCGTCACCGGACACGCGCAGGTCCGGCGCCTCCTGGACGACGACCGGCTCGGCCGCACCCACCCGACCCCCGAGACGGCCGCCCGCACCGACGAGACCCTCTTCAACGGCCTGCTCGGCGACTTCGCCACCGAGGCCGCCGACCACGCCCGCATCCGCGCCCTGCTGCGCCCGCACTTCTCCCCCCGGAACATGCGCGCCCTGCGCCCCCGCGTCGAGGCCCTCACCGCCCGCCTCCTCGACGACCTCACCGAGCACGGCCCGCCCGCCGACCTGCACACCGCCCTCGCCGAACCCCTGCCGATCCTGGTGATCTGCGAACTCCTCGGCGTCCCCTACGAGGACCGCGACCGCTTCCACACCTGGACCGCCGACGCCGCCACCCTCGGCGACCCCGGCCGCGCCCAGCGGGGCATGCTCGAACTCTTCGCGTACGGGCACGAGTTGGTGGCCCGCAAACGCGCCGAACCCGGCGACGACGTGCTCTCCCGGCTGGCCGCGACCGACGGCGTCGGCGACGACGAGACCGCCGGCCTGTCGATGGCCCTGCTGTTCGCCGGGCACGAGACGACGGTCGTCCACATCGGCCTCGGGGTGCTCCTGCTGCTG
The DNA here is from genome assembly GCF_054880855.1 of Streptomyces sp. S6. NCBI lineage: Bacteria > Bacillati > Actinomycetota > Actinomycetes > Kitasatosporales > Streptomycetaceae > Streptomyces > Streptomyces sp. S6. Next base: position 8,550 of record NZ_JBTYMC010000086.1, read on the forward strand.
GCCCACCCCGAGCAGTGGCGGGCGCTCGTCGCGGACCCCGGGCTGATCCCCGGCGCCGTCGAGGAGATCCTGCGCGCCTCGACGACGGGGGCGGGCGGCGGCATCCCCCGGTACGCGCGGGAGGACCTGGAGATCGACGGGACCGCCGTGCGCGCCGGGGACCTCGTCCTGCTCGGCAACAGCGCCGCCAACCACGACCCGGACGCGTTCCCCGACCCCGACGCCCTCGACATCACCCGGCAGGCCGGCGCGCACGTCACCTTCGGGCACGGCGGCCGGTACTGCCTGGGGGCGCCGCTGGCCAGGCTCGAACTCCACGCGGTCCTCACCCAACTCACCGAACGTCTCCCGGAGTTGAGCCTCGCCAAGGCCCCGGAGAGGCTGACGATGCGTCAGGACAGCGTCACCGGTGGGCTGGCCGAACTGCCGGTGCGGTGGTGACGCCGGTGCGCAGGCAGCTCAAGCTGTTCAGGGACGGCAGAGGGGCAACTCCCGCCCAGGAGGCGGAACTTCCCCTCCCCGAAGGCTGGTTCTGCGTCGGCTTCGGGCACGAGATCCGGCCCGGCGCCGTACTGACCCGCAGACTGGGGGAGGAGGACGTCGTCCTCGCCAGGGGCGCGAGCGGGGCGCTGCGCGCGCTGCGGCCCCACTGCCCCCACCTCGGCGCGCATCTCGGGGTGATGGGGGCCGTGTCGGGGGAGGAGATCGTCTGCGGGTTCCACCGGTTCACGTTCAGCCTCGACGGGCCCTGCCTGCGGACGCCGTACGGGCGGGCGGCGCCGAGGGCCGCGCTCGGGACGCTGCACGTGCGGGAGACCGGAGGGCTCGTCCTGGTGTGGCTCGGCAGCGGTGCTCCGGGGTGGGAGCCGCCCCGCATCCCCACCGCCGGCTGGCAGCGGCCCCGCGCACGGACGTACGAAGTCGCCAGCCACCCCCAGCAGATGACCGAGAACGTCATCGACTTCGGGCATCTGGAGCAACTGCACGGCGCGACCCTCGCGACGGAGCCCGAGGCGTCGTTCGACGGGCCCGTCTGCACGGGCGGATTCCAGGTCGTCCGCACACTCCCGAGGCTCGGGCGGGTGACGGCGGAGTACACGTTCGCCGTGCACGGTCTCGGACTCACCGTCATCGAGAGCGCCCTGCCCTTCAAGGGGTCTTTCGCGGGTGCCCGGACGAGGTTCTTCGCGCTGCCCACCCCGGTCGGCGCCTGGCGGAGCGAGTTCCGGTTCGCCGCGACGGCCACGACAGCGTCGTCCGGCCTGGCGGGCGTCCTCGCGGCACGGCTTCTTCGGGAGGTGTTCTACGCCGTGCACGCCGCAGGGAGCCTTCCCGACCTGCCGGTGTGGCAGTACCAGCGATACCGGCGCACACCCCGGCTCGCGGCCGGGGACGGCCCGATCGGCCGGTACCGGAAATGGGCCGAGCAGTTCTACCCCGCTGAAGGGCCGCGTCCCGCAGAGTAGTTCCCGTCCGCCGAGCACCAGGAGGCCGTCATGCCGTTCACCCCCTGCATCAGCGTCCGCAGCACCGCCGACAGCATCGGCTTCTACCTGAGTCTCGGCTTCGACGTCGACTCCAGCCTCGCCCGGCCCGGCGACGACGTCCACATGCTCCTGTACCAGGGCGAGTTCTGCGGGCTGATCCAGAGCAACGCCGACCTCGGGGAGTGGCTGCCGCAGCTCGCCGGAGCCCCGGTCGGCATGGCCGGGGTGCTGTATCTGACCGTCGACGACTTCGACGACTTCTACGAGCGGGTGCGCTACAAGGCCGGTGCGATCAAAGGGCCGTTGACGGACGACCTGGGGCAACGGGTCTTCTACTTCCGGGACATCGACAAGTACGTCATCGGCGTCCACGACCGGGCGACCTTCCGGGCGAGTGACCTGGCGCGGTACGCGTGACTCACAGGAGGCAGGCCATCAGGCTGCGCGTCTCGACGTTCAGGTAGTAGCCGAGACGCATCAGCCGGTTGAGCAACCCCAGGGACATCCAGCGGTAGTTGGGCGGCGCGTCGACCGTCAGGCCCTCCGGGATCCGCACCACCAGGTGCCGGGTGTCGGCGTTCTGGAACCGGCCGCCGTCCTCCGACTGCACCGAGTCCACGACCGTCCACGCCGGGTCCCGGTCCAACAGCCCGGCCAGCGGCGGCAGATCCTCAAGACCCCGGTAGCTGCCCGGCGTCAACTGCACGGTCGGCGCCAGCTCCACCCGGTCCGTCGCACCCGGCTGGGCCATCGCCTGCACGAGGAACTGGAGAGTGCCGTCACGGAGTTGGCAGACGAACGCCGCGACGTTGCCCGGGTTCGGCCGCAGCATCGGCTGCGTCCACGAGGCCACCTCACGGCTCGTCGCCCCCACCGACAGGCCGATGATCTGGAAGTACCGGCCCTCGACGTGCCGCACGCTGTGCCCGTCGCACACCCACCCCGGCATGTCACGCAGGCTCATGCGCCGCACATCGAGGTCGAACCGCGCCTTCTGGTCGATGAGCCACGTCATCGCCGAGGCGACGTCCGCGTCCGAGGTCTGCCGCTGATGCGACAGGACGACGGCGTCGTCGTCCGCCGAACCGCCGTGCGACGCGTACGTGATGGACGACAGGACGGTCCGCGCGTTCATGTTCACCCGGTCGCCGAGCGCCAGCATCCGCCGCAGCTGACCCAGCGTCAGCCAGGTAAACTCCTTGCCGACGGGCACCTCTTCGTCCGGCGGGATCTCCACGATCATGTTCCGGTTGCGCTTGTACAGGTACCAGGAGGAATGCTCGGACAGGAGCTGGTCGAAGACGACTCTCCGGCCGCCCGGCCGCAAGAAGTAATCGAGATACGGCGTCGCCCGGCCGCCGTGCACCCGCTCGTAGTTGCTCGGCGTCGCCTGCACCGTCGCCGAGTACTGCACCAGCGCGGTGTTCCCCGGCTCCATCTTCGCCTGCATCAGAAAGTGCAGGACACCGCCGATCCGCTTCACCAGGATCCCGAGGATCCCGATGTCGGGCTGCACGATGATCGGCTGGCACCACTGCGGTGTCGTACCGAACGTGGTGCGCACGGCGAGGCCCTCCACCGTGAAGAAACGGCCCGACGCGTGTCCGAGATGCTCACCGAGCCGCCAGTTGGTGAGGGAGTCCAGCGGGATCTGCTCGACCCGGAACGACGACGCGGCGGCCCGCTCGCGCAAGAACGCCTCCGGGTCCGGGGTGAGTGGCGTCCCGGCGGTGCGCACCGAGGACAGGAAGTCCCGCGCGCCGGTGATCAGAACCGACATGCGTCCGCCCCCTCCCGCAGCGCACGCGCCATGCGTTCCAGACCGGCGGCCGGGGCCAGCGGCTCGAAACCGACCAGCGAGCGCAGCAGCGACGCGTCCACCACCAGGCTCCCGGTGTCCGTCCCCGCGCTCGGCCCCGCCGCCACGGGGATGTGCCGCTCCGTCGCCGCCGACACCAGCTCCACCACCTCCGCGACCGAACACCCCACCCCCGAACCGACGTTGACCGTCCCCGGCAACTCCCCGCGCAGGCCCACCAGATCGAGTACGGCCCCCGTGAAGTCGTCCACGTGCAGGAAGTCGCGGCGCTGCTCCCCGGTGCCGTGCAGGACGAACGGCTTGCCGGTCAGCGCGCAGCGGAACGCCGCCGACACCACCCCCTGGCCCCGCGCCTCCGGCAGCAGCCTGCCGTACACGTTGGAACAGCGCAGCGCCGTGCACGACAGGCCGTGCACCCGGCGGTAGAAGTCCAGGTACTCCTCGGCGGCCAGCCGCGACATGCCGTACGGGGAGACGGGCCGCGCGGGATGGTCCTCGGTGCGCGGGCCGGTGCCCGGCGCGTAGACGCCGCCCGCCGACGACAGGAACACGATCCGGGTGCCGGGGCCGAGCGAGCGGACCGCCTCGCACACGTTCACCACCAGCGACAGCGTCTCCACCACATCCGCCTCGGGCTCGTCCCCCGACGGCACCGGGAACCGCCCCCCGGCCGCGATCACGACGGCGTCGGCGCCCCGCCCCAGCACGGCCGGCAACTCCTCGGCGCCGCCCCCGAGTACGAACCGCACCGACGACGTCTCACCCAGCCCGAACGGGTCCGAACGCCCGATCACGGTGACGTCCAGGCCCCGGCGCCCAGCCCCCACGGCGAGGGCACTGCCCAGAAACCCGGCCCCTACGACGGCGATCCGTGTCATGTTCCACGCTCCTCTTCTCCCCCTCATCCGTTCTCCGTCCGGCGCGCGAGGACCCCGCCCGGGCGGACTTGTAACCCGTGTGTCGCAGCGCCGCCCCCGATGTGAACTCGACCGGCCTAATCGAATGCGTGATCGGATGCGGGGCCGGGAAAGGTCGGGGGAAGGTCGAGGGAAGCCCGACCGGGCCGCACCGCACCCGCTCAGGCCGCACCACAACGGAGAACCCCGAGATGCGCATCGTCCTCGCCGTCCTGCCCGTGACGGCGCACCTCAACGCGGTGATCCCGCTGGCCCGCGCCCTGCGCGACGCCGGGCACGAGATCGTCGTCACCGCCGACCTCGGGCCCGAACGGGACGCCGCCCGGCACATCGAGGACGCCGGCCTGACCGCCGTACCCCTCGGCGCGGCGGGCGACATCTCGCCGGTGCGGCCCGGCGAGCACAACGACTCCGGGTTCCTCGCGATGGACCCGGACGACCCCGACGACCGGCGCTGGTCCGGGTTCCACGAGGCACTGCGCTTCCTGTGCACGCAGGTGTTCGCGCCGGACGTCCCGCTCGGCGAACGGCACGGCCTGCTGCGGAAGCTGGTCGCGTTCACCGGCTCCTGGCGGCCCCACCTCGTCCTGTGGGACATGCTGATGTTCCCCGCCCCCGTGGCCGCCCGCCGCTGCGGCGCCGCCCACGCCCGGCTCGTCTGGGGCGCCGACACCGTCGCCCTGCTCCGCGACCGGCTCGGCGGAGCGGACGCACGCGACCCGGGCGCCGACTGGCTAGCACCCCTACTCGCCCCGTACGGACTGGAGTTCACCCCCGCGACCCTCCTCGGCGACTGGACCGTCGACCTCGGCCGCCCCCACCCCCGCCCCGCCCGCACCACCACCCTCCCCGTCCGCCGCGTCCCCTACTGCGGCCCGACCCCACTCGACCCGCACCTCACGAAGCCACCCGCCCGCCCCCGCGCCCTCCTCACCCTCGGCATGACCCGCCGGCAGATCGGCGGCACGTCCGGATTCCCGCTCCCCGGCTTCCTCGACGCCGTCAGCGGCCTGGACGTCGACCTCCTCCTCGCCCTCCCCGGCGGCCTCGGCCCGCTCCCGGCCAACGCGCACGCCGTCGGACACGTTCCCTTCGACCGGCTCCTGCCCACCTGCTCGGCGATCGTCCACCAAGGAGGCCGAGGCACCTTCACCACGGCCGCCGCCTGCCGGGTGCCGCAGATCGTCGTCCCGCAGCCGCTGTGGGACGAGACGGCCACCGCACGCCAAGTCGCCGAATACGGCGCGGGGTTCGCGTTCGGACTCGACGGACTCGACGGCGCCGACCTCGGCAAGGCGCTCGCCCGCGTCCTCGACGAACCCGCCTTCCAGGACGGCGCCGACCGCCTGCACGCCGACTACCTCGCCGACCCGCCACCCCAGGAGTGCGTGGCCCGCATCGAGGAGCTCACAGCGCTCCACCTCGCCTCATGAGCGGCGCCCACCACCTCGTCTGCCCGGCGGGGATCCCCAACTACGGGGACGAACTCATCGCGGCGACCTGGCTGCGCCACCTCGCCGAGACCGCGCCGGACACGGACGTCGTCGTCGACTGCCTGTACCCCGAGACGGCCGCCGCGCACCTGACCGGCATCCACCCGCGCGCCCGCTTCACCGACGTGCTGTGGGGGCTGTGTCTGGAGCACTGGGAGGAGCGGGATCCGGCTGTCGTCTGCGCGGGGGTCGCCGAGGCGGCGCGGGCGGCCGGACCGGCCGGTGCGCGGGTGATCCATCTGGTCGGCGGCGGGTTCCTCAACGCTCTGTGGCCCTTCTTCACCGGACTGCTGGCGGGGATCGTCACCGCCGCCGAGACCGGCGGGGCGCGCATCGCCGTGACCGGGCAGGGGCTGTGGCCGCCCGCCGACGAGACCGGGCTCGTACGGTCCCTGCTGGACCGGTTCGACGTCGTCGACGTGCGGGACGCGCCGTCCGCCGGGTACGCCGGGGCCGTCGCCACCGCCGACGACCTGTTCCTCGGGTTCGGGGAGCACCTGCTGCGGGCGGGGGACCAGGCGCCGGAGGTCATGGTGAGTGTGCAGTCGCTGACCGCCGAGGGGGCGGCCGGGGAGACGGTCCGGTGGGTCGGCGAGATGCTGCGGGGGTGGGGGGTGAGGGGGGTGGGGCTGCTGGAGTGCTCGCCGGACGCCGACCGTGAAGTCCTGGCGCTGGCCGAGGAGTTGCTGCCCGTCGTGCGCCGGTACTCCCTCGCCGACGTCCTCGCGCATGGGCTGCCCGCCCGGCCGGGGCAGCGGTGGATCAGTACGCGGTTCCATCCGCATCTGGTGGCCGCTGCGGCGGGCGCGAGCGGGGTGGCGCTGGCGGTGCGGCCCGACTACTACGGCACCAAACACCGTTCGCTGATCGAAGGGGGGTCGGGGTGGCGGCTGCTGGAGAAGGGGGAGATCCCCGAGGAACCCGGCGGCGGGGGGTACCGCGCCGAGCGGCTGGCGGAGTTGCGTGCCGTGAAGCTGGCGGTGGCTCGACGGATCTACGGGTGACGGTATGGAACTGCTGCTGATCGGGCTCTCGCGGTTCGCCCGGCGCCGGGTGCTGCCCGCAGCCGAGGGGATCGCGGGGATCACCGCCGTCGATGTCGCGAGCCGGCACGCCGTGCCGGGGGAGGTGTCCGGCGTGCGTGCGGTGTACGGCCACTGGCGGACTGCGGTGGCATCGAGGGCGCCGGGGCTGGCGTACGTGTCGCTGGTCAACAGTGAACATGCCGTCGCCGTACGGGAGTTGCTGGAGCGGGGGTGGCATGTGGTGGTCGACAAACCGGCCCGGCTGGACGCCGGGGTGGTGGAGGTGGCGCGGCGGTCGTCGCTGGTGCTCGCGGAGGCGACCTGTCACGCGTTCCACCCGCTGTTCGACGTCGTGCGGGAGTACGCGCTGGATGCGACGAAGGCGGTGGCCGTGTTCACCCCGCCCGTACCGGCCGACGACTTCCGCCACGACCGCGCGCGAGGCGGTGGCGCCCTCCTCGACACCGGTCCCTATCTCGCCTCCCTCGGGCGGGTGTTGTGGGGGCTGGTGCCCGAGGAGGTGAGCGTGCTGGTGGGGGAGCGCGGGCCGGACGGGCTCGACCTCTCCTACAGCGCGCTGGCCCGGTACGCGGGAGGACGGACCGCCGTCGGGCACTTCGGGTTCACCAGCGTCTACCAGAACACGCTCCAACTGCTGGGCGGACGTGGGGTGACGCGGGTCGAACGGCCCTTCTCGGCGCCGCCCGGCCTGGAGGTCGAGGTGACGGTGGACGACGCCGGGGGACGGCACGTGCGGCGGGTGCCGCCGGCCGACAGCATGCGGATCTTCCTGGAGCGGGTCGTGGAGGCCGTCCGCACGGGGTCGCGGGAGTTCGACGGGCCGCTCCTCGACGACGCCAGGACCTTGGAGCGGCTGATCCGGGCGGCGCGGTAGTCAAGCGGGTCGGCCGGGTGGGTAGACCTTCACGGGTTCACCGACGGCGGCCGGCCAGTCGCACTGGCCCCAGGGACGCGAGCGGGGATCGAAGATCAGGCCCGGGGAACAGGACTGGAGACGTGCCGCGCCGCCCCGGCACTCCACGTACTGCTCGTCCTGGTGGCCCGGCGCCGAGTAGTTGCCGTCCGGGGCGCCCGCGCAGTAGCCCTCCGGGAGTGCTGCGGCGACCGACGGGGAAGCGGTTCCCAGAGTGAGCAGGAGGGAGCCGAGGGCGGTGGCACAGAGCGTGCGGATCTTCATGCCGGGACAACGACTTCACGCTCCGGACGTCACCCGGTCGCCGGACACGGGGACGCGGTCCGCCCAGGCGCCCATCGCTTCGAGGACCTCGCGCAGCCCCTCGCCGAGCGGGGTGAGGCGGTACTCGACGCGCGGCGGGATCTCCGCGTAGGTGGTGCGGACGACGATGCCGTGCGCCTCGAACTGACGCAGCCGGCTGGTCAGGGTGTGGGGGCTGATACCCGGGAGGGAGTCGCGCAGTTCGGTGAAGCGGTGCGGGCCGCGCAGGAGTTCACGGACGATGAGGGTGGCCCAGGGGCCCTGGAGGAGGGTGAGGAAGCGGGCGACACCGCACTCGGGAAGGTCGGACATTTTCCGAGGGTAGCCCAATGGTGCAGTTGATGTAACTGGTGCACCGCGTGCACTAATAGCGCCATGACCTACGTGATCCACGGCGCCACCGGCGCCCAAGGTGCCCCCGTCGTCGCCGCCCTCGCCGCCGCGGGCAAGCCCGTGACGGCCCTGACCCGGAGCGCCGACACCGTCGTGCCCGGCGCGAAGACGGTCGTCGCCGACTTCTCCTCCGCCGCCGCGCTGACCGCCGCCTACCAGGGGGCGGCCGGGGTCTTCGTCCACCTGCCCATGACCTCGGAGGACGAGCGCGGCACCTACGCGGCCAACATCCTCACCGCCGTCCGCGAGGCCCGCCCGGAGCGGGTCGTGTTCTCCACCAGCGGCGCACCCGCCTTCGCGGGAGCCGTCGCGGAGCTTGTCGTCGGGCTCGCCGACAGCGGGGTGTCCCACGCGGTGATCGAGCCGGTGCTGTACCTGGAGAACCTGCTCATGCCGCACGTCGCCGGGTCGGCCCGCGAGCGCGGTGTGCTGCCCTACCCGATCCGCGCCGACTTCCCCGTCTCCTGGGCCTCCCACCTGGACATCGCCGACGCCGTCGGCGCCCTCTTCGAGCGGACCGACGTCACCGGCACGGTCTCCGTCGGCCAGTACCCGGCGATCACCGGCCCCGACCTCGCCGAGGCGTTCGCCGCCCGCCTCGGCCGTGACGTCGTCTTCGCGCCGATCACCCCCGAGGAGATGCGCGCCGCGATCGCCCCCCTCATCGGCGAGGGCCCGGCCGAGGGCGTCGCCGGCCTCTACCAGGCGATGAGCACCCTGCCCGGCCGTCCGATCGACCCGGAGACCTCCGCGCAGAAACTCCTCGGGATCACTCCGCGTACGACGGCGCAGTGGCTGGCCGACATCGCCTTCTGAGAACTCGTCCGCCCTGGCGGCCACGAGGCGTGGCCGACAGGGCGTCTTTTCAAGGGCCGTCAGCGTTCCTCGGGGCGGGCGTCCGCCGGGACCGCCGACGGGCGGGCGCAGTCGCCGGACACCTCGACGGAGGCGCCGCTCTCGGCCGCCGCGAGCAGCGACTCCATGATGTCGAGGACGTGGTAGGCGAGTTCGCCGTCGGCGCGGTGCGGTTCGCCCAGCGAGACGGCACGGGCGAGGTCGGCGACCCCGTAGCCCCGGGAGGCGCCGAGGTAGCCGCCGAGAACCGGGAGTTCCTCCCACTCCTGGGCGCCGGCCCGCAGCAGCCTGACCGGCCCGTCGAAGTGGTTGGGGTCGGGCACGGACAGGGAGCCGTCCGTGCCGTGGACCTCGATGCGGGGGAGCGTGCTGCCCCACACGTCGAAGCTCATCACCAGCGTGGACAGGGCGCCCGAGCGGTGTTCGAGGACGCCGGTGACATGGGTGGCGACCTCGACCGGGAACCTCGTCCCGGCCCGGTACCCCTGGCCGATGAACCGCTCGGCCAGCGGCGCCGAGGACATGCCGACGACCCGGCGCACCGGCCCCAGCAGCGTCACCAGCGAGGTCAGGTAGTACGGGCCCATGTCGAGGAGCGGCCCGCCGCCCGGCTGGTAGTAGAACTCCGGGTCCGGATGCCAGCGTTCGGGCCCCGGGGTGACCATGAACGCGCTCGCCGAGACCGGCACCCCGATGTCCCCGCCGTCCACCGCCGCACGTGCGGTCTGCACACCGGTGCCGAGGACCGTGTCCGGCGCGCACCCGATCCGGACGCCCGCCTCGGCGGCGGCGTCCAGCAGCGCACGGGCGGCGGGGGTGGTGGTCGCGAGGGGCTTCTCGCCGTAGACGTGCTTGCCGGCTGCTATCGCCGCGTGGGCGACCGTCGCGTGGGCGGCGGGGATCGTGAGGTTGAGGACGAGGTCGACGTCCTCGGCGTCGTACAGCTCGTCGAGGGTCGCCGTGCGGGCGCCGGGGACCTTCTCGGCGGCGGCGCGGGCGCGTTCCGCGTCGAGGTCGGCGACGGCCGTCAGGCGCAGGTTCTTCAGCTCCGCGAGGGTCGTGAGGTAGGCGTCGCTGATCTTGCCGGCGCCGACCAGGCCGACGCGGAGCGCGGGGTACGGGGTCTGCGGGTCCGGGGTCAGCGGGTCGCCCATGTCATGCCCTTCGTGATCATCGAGTGGACCTGGGGAACGGCCAGGTCGTCCAGGGTGTGGCCGATCGCGCACACGAACACCCGGCCCGCACCCCAGGAGCGGGTCCAGGTGACGGGGACGACGGTCCCGGCGAGTTCGGGGTGCTCGGGGTCGTCGAGGTAGTCGGTCACCGCGAGGACGTCCACGGCCGGGTCCATGTGCAGGTAGTACTGCTCGGTCGTGACGAGGAACGGGGTGATCCCCTCGACGACCGGATGGCCGGCCGCTCCGGGCAGCGGTCTGACCTGGTAGGTGGAGTGCTCCTCGGGGTGGTGGACGAACTGGCCGCCCGTCATCAGCTGGTAGCGCGGATCGGCGCGGAACGCGTCCACGATCCCGCCGTGCCAGCCCGCGAACCCCGTTCCCGCGCGGACCGCCCGGGACAGGCCGGACATCTGGTCGCGGCTGATCTCGCCCATCGTCCAGCACTGCACGATCAGATCGGTGCCGGCGAGGAGGTCCTCGTCGAGGTAGCTGTCGAGGGAGCCGGAGACGGTGACCTGGTACCCGGCCTCCTTGAGGTCGGCGGCGAACAGGTCGCCGGCCTGCACCGGGGCGTGTCCCTCCCAGCCGCCACGGACGACGAGGGCGTGCTTGACGGCCACGTCAGCCCTCCTTCAGGCCGCTGAGGAAACCGAGGCTCTTCGCGACCGGGTCGAGGATGTCCCCGTCGAAGTCGTCCAGTTCGACGACGCGCAGCGCTGTCGCCGGTGCGGCGGCGAGGATCTCCTCGACCGGGAGCACGCCGTCGCCGACGGCCACCTGGGCCTTGGTGTTCAGCGTGCGGTCCCCGTCCTTGACGTGCAGGGCCGCGACCCGGCCGCCGAGCCGGCCCAGCAGCGCCGGGACGTCCGCGCCGCCGACGGCCGCCCAGTACGTGTCGACCTCCAGGACCACGTCGTCCGCCAGACGGTCGGCGAGGATCTCCAGGCCGTGCACGCCGTCCTGCTTCAGTTCGAGTTCGAAGTGGTGGTTGTGGTAGCCGACGGTGAACCCGTGGTCGGCGGCCTCGACGGCGGCCCGGTTCAGCTCCTCGGCGAGGCTCTCGATGCCGTCCCGGGTCTGCCAGCGGGCGGGGTCGACCATCGGCACGATGAGCGTGCCGACGCCGAGGCGTCGCGCGGCGGCGTAGACCGTGGGGCGGTCCTCCGACAGCAGGGGCGCGTGCGCGGTGGGGGCGGACAGGCCGTGCGCGGTCAGCGCGTCCGATATTCGCTCCGCCCGGTGGACGAAACCGTAAGGCTCGACGGTGGTGTAGCCGATCTCGGCGACGCGGGCGAGGGTGCCTTCCAGATCCTCTTCGAGGAGGGAGCGGAGTGTGTACAGCTGGAGGGATATGTCACGGTTCGGCATGCGGCTCCTCAACAGTGTTGATCTGCAAGGAGGTTCACACGAACCGGGGGTCCGGCGACAGAGGCACTCCACATGCCGGACCCCGGCGGGACGCCGTCACCAGGAGTGGGCGACGTCCACCACGAGCCGTCCGTCGAACTGGAGGACCCGGAACGGCAGCCGGGCGCGGACGCCGAGGCCGAACTGGGTCTGCCCCTCGAAGCTGCTCGCGTACACGACGTCCCGGAAGGCCGGGTACCCGGCCGGGTCCGGGGTCGTCCCGGGGTAGGTGGGGGTGCCGGTGTCCGGGTCGTACGCCGGTGCGCGGACGACGACTTCGAGGATCGCGCCGCCGCGCACGGGGATCGGGTCGCCGGTCGGGTCCTGGATCAACCGGTCGACGTACCGGACCGTGTACCCGAGGCTGCTCGCGGAGGCGCCCGGGACGTCGATCACGAAACGGTCGTAGCAGTCGTGCGTACCGATCCGGACGCCCGTGACGGACTCCCCCGACGTGCTGGACCAGTTGTTCTTCGGCAGGCTGCCCCAGCCGGCCGGACAGGCGACGACCGCCTGACCGGGAGCGTTCGTCGCGGCCAGGGCCGGCATCGCGGTGGCGCCCAGCGCCGCGGTCGTCAGCGCGGTGACCGCCCAGAAGGTTCTGTGTCGTAACACTTTCTTCCCCCAAGAGTCGAGTGTCTTGTATGGGGTGAGACTCCGGACTTGACCGGAAGGTTGCGCTCCTGTGGGGAGTTGTTGGTCGGCGGGGTGCCTCGGTCAGGACGCCGAAGTGCGCCTGTCCCGGCGGGCCTTGAGCAGTGCGCCCAGCGCTCGCGCCGGTGGCGGGCTCGCGGAGCCGCGCAGGAGGCGGGTACCGCGCCGCAGGGCGGCCTCGGCCGTGAGCAGCTCGATCCGGACGAGGGTGCCGAGCAACGGACGGTAAGGGGGTGGGGCCAAGTCGGGGAGCTGAGCGGCCTGCCGGAGGATGTCGCGGGCCGCCGTGATCTCGTACTCGATCAACGACCGTACGGTGGCCGGGAACCGGAACGCCGCGAGGTCGTCCGGCGTGAGGCAGAACCGCTCCAGTGTCCCGGAGGGAATGCCGAGCCGCCCCTCGCGGAGGTCCTCGGCGAGGTCGTTGACGAAGTCCAGGCGCTGGCTGCCGTCGATGAACGTCCGGCAGGCGGCCCGGAACGCACGGTCGTCGCCCTCGGGGCTCACCAGGGTCGCGACGAGCATGAACGCGGGGAGCACGTAGGCGTCCACGTACGCCTGGTAGTCGGCCTCGTCGGTGAAGCCGGCGAACTCCAGCTCGGCGGTGGCGGTGGCGAGATACGCCTCCACCGCCTCCCGCATCCGGGGACGGACGGCGACGGTGTGGGCCATCGCCCGCAGCAGGGGGTCCCCTGCGCTTCCCGTCCGCAGCGCGTCCCGCACCTGCCGCTCCCAGCCGGCCCACGCCGCCGCACGCCGGTCCTTCGGGCCGGTGTCCAGGAGGTTGTCGCCGTGGTGCATGAACGCGGTCGCCGTGATGGCGTGCGGAAGCACGGACGGCGGCAGCAGCAGCCGCGTCGCGAGGTAGGCGGTGCGCCGGTATCGGGCGACCGTCCGCCGCTGTCCGCCGAAGTCCCGCCGCAGCCCGGCCTCCTGTACACCCGCCGCGTCCAGACTCCGTCTCCATGTGCTCACCCGGTGATCGTAAGGGTGGGGCTGCGGGGAACCGCGCCGGGGCCGGTCAGCCCGTCATCGAGCGGTACATGCCGATCGACCCGTGCGCGGCGGTGTCGGCGAAGCCGAACTTCTCGTAGAGGAAGCGCGCGGGCCCGTCCGCGATCAGCGAGACGTACGCGGTGGCGGGCGCCCGGCGCTCCAGCTCCTCGACGAGCGCGGCCATGATGCGCTTCCCGAGCCCTCGCCCCTGGTGGGCGGGGTGCACGCAGATGTCCACGATCTGGAACGCGGTGCCGCCGTCGCCGATGATCCGGCCCATGCCGATGGGGTCGTCCTCGTGATGAAGGACCACGCCGTACCACGTGTTGGGCAGGGCGAGCGCGACCGCTTCGGGTGCCTTGTCGGAGAGTCCGGCGTCGGTGCGCAGGCGGCGGAAGGTCTCGACGGAGGGGGTGCCCGCGCGCAGCATGTAAGGGTCGGCCGTGTGGTTCATGGGTTACATGTTAAGTCGCGTGCGGCCGAACGCCCCCTCGGGGGGTGCTCGGCCGCAGGGGTCACTTGGCGGTGTCGAGGTCGGCCAGGGCCTGGGCCCAGCGGGCGTACTTGAGGTTGGCGAGGTCGGCGACGGTCTTGATCCCGAACGCCTCCTTGAGGAGGTCGCCCTGCCGGTCGGAGACGCCCTTGAGCGCGGCCACCGGCGCGGCCATGATCTCCGGGAGGGGCTTGTCCGCCCACGCCTTGTCCAGCACCTTGCTCAGGTCGATCTCGGCCATGTCTCCTCGTTCCGTCGTGACGTTCTGTCGTGCGGGGTAGATTCTCTACAGACGGTGTAGAGCATAGGTTCGCCGGAGAGGGTTTCGAGCGCCTTCTTGGTGATCTCTTTGGAAACGTCCTGAAAGTGCCGTATGCCCCGTCCGGTCAGGTGCTTGCGGAGTGGCCTGTGCGTATGCGGTGAAGGGGCTGTGTCTGGTCCTGGCGATCGGCAGGCAATGAAATTCCCCGCACAGGTTGAAACGCGGCCCCCACGATTAAAGGGTCGTTCTCGGGACGATGAGAATTCCCTTGAACAGGGGTGATTCGGACGGCCCGGCCCGGAGCGTGCCGAACACTGCTGTGCATGGCAACGACAGCCCCCTCCGAACGGCCCCCCTCCGACCGGCCCGCCCACGCCCGCCCGGCGCTGGCGGCCCTCGTCCTGCTCGCCGCCGTGCTCTACACGTGGGGCATCGACCACAGCTCGTACCACGCGTTCTACGCCGACGCCGCGCGCAGCATGTCGGAGAGCTGGAAGGCGTTCTTCTACGGCTCCTTCGACCCCGGCAACTCCATCACGCTCGACAAACTCCCCGGCTTCCTGTGGCCGCAGGCCCTCTCCGCGCGGATCTTCGGATTCCACCCCTGGTCACTGGTCCTGCCCCAGGTCGTCGAGGGCGTGCTCAGCCTCCTCGTCCTGCACCGCCTCGTCTCCCGCTGGGCCGGCGTGAACGCGGCCCTCGTCGCCTGCACGGCGTTCCTGCTGACACCGGTGTCGGTCGGCCTGTTCCGGACGGCGGTGGAGGACCCGGCGTTCACGCTGTGCGTGCTGCTCGCGGCCGAGGCGACGCAGCGGGCGGCGAAGGACGGACGGCTGCGGCCCCTGCTGATCGCGGGGGTCTGGGTCGGCGTCGGCTTCCAGAGCAAGATGCTGGAGGCGTGGGCGGTGCTGCCCGCGCTGGCCGTGGTGTACCTCGTGTCGGCGCCGATCCCCCTGCGCCGCAGGGCGGTTCACCTCGGGGTGTCCGCCGTGGTGATGACGGCCGTGTCGCTGTCGTGGATGGTGGCGGTGACGCTGGTGCCGGCGAAGGACCGGCCGTACGTGGACGGGACGACCGACAACTCCGCGTTCAGCATGGTGGTCGGGTACAACTTCCTGAACCGGTTCTCGGCGCTGGGGATCAGTGCGGCGTCGACGGGGAGTGTGAGCGGGACACAAGGGGGTGGCGGGCACCGGGAAGCCGATGCTCGGCGAGAGGGTGCGGGTGCGGGTGTGCATGTCGGTGCGGATGCACGTGCGGATGCGCGCGGGCGTGCCGCCTTCCCCGGGGGTGCCGGTCAGGACGGCTGGGGCAAGATGTTCGGCGCGTCGCTCGCCTCGCAGACCGGCTGGCTGTATCCGTTCGCCGCGATCGGCGCGTTCTGCGGGCTGCTGTGGAGCAGGGGCCGGCCCCGGACGGACCGGACTCGTGCCGGGTTCCTGCTCTGGAGCGTCTGGCTGGGCACGTTCTTCCTGGTCTTCAGCGCGGGGAGCGTGGGCGGTCACACCTACTACATGGGCGTGATCGCGGTACCGCTGGCCGCGCTCGCGGGTGGCGGGACCGTCGCGATGTGGCGTGCGTACCGGGCCGGCGGGCGGCGGGCCGTGGCCCTGCCGGCGGCTGTCGCGGTGACGGCGGGG
>NZ_JBTYMC010000087.1:0-24292 GCF_054880855.1 Streptomyces sp. S6
GCGATGGTGATACCGACGGTCTCGGCGGACGCGGGGGCCTCGCCGGCGGCGGCGGTGCCGTACTCGTCAGCGGTCGTGTAGGCGGCGTAACCGGCGATGAGCTTCTCGTTCTCCGTCCTCCAGGAGCCAGACGTAGCCGAGGACGACGCCGCGATGCCGGACGGGCAGGCAGAGGCGGCCCCGGTTGACGCCGGCCTCGGGGGCCGGCGGGATGCGGACGGGGCCGGTCGCGCGGGTGATGCCGAAGCTCTCGAACCAGGCGCGGACGGCGGCGGTCGAGCGCCGGGTGAGGAGGGAGCGCGTGCGGACCGGGTCCAGCGCGGACGCGTCGAGGTCGTCCTCACTGTCGTACACCCCGAACGCGAGCAGCTCGAAATCGCGGCTCTCCAGGGTCGCGGGGGCGCCGAGGAGGTCGGAGATCTCGTCCACGAGGTCCTGATAATCCGGAGTCACCGGGACATTCTGCGCCACCTGGGGCCCCGTTTCATACATCTGTCTGAGATCCCCGGCACGGATGCGTGACACCTGTCGATGGCCCACGATCGGAGAGATCCCTAGGTTCACGGTGACTTGGTGTTCATGTCTGTGGAGGTGCTCGTGCTGGGTCCCGTGATTCTCGCCGCCTCGCGCAGCGACCGGATGCGCCGACTGGTGACGGCCGCCCCGGTGACCAGGCAGGTCGTCGACCGGTTCATCCCCGGAGAGACGGTCGACGACGTCGTCCCGATCGTCCTCGACCTCACCTCCAAGGGGCTGGAGCTGACGCTCGACGTCGTCGGCGAGGACATCACCACCCCCGAGCAGGCGACGGCCGCGCGGGACGCGTACCTGCTGCTGATCGAGCGGCTCGGGGAGCTGGGGCTCGGCGAGAAGGCCGAGGTCTCCGTCAAGCTGTCGATGTTCGGGCAAGCCCTGGAAGGCGGTCACGAGATCGCTTACAGCAACGTCCGCCGCGTCGCCGAGGCCGCCGACGCCATCGGGACGACGGTGACACTGGACGCCGAGGACCACACCACCCTCGACTCGATGCTCGCCATCCACACCGACCTGCGCCGCGACTTCCCCAAGACCGGCTGTGTCCTCCAGGCCTATCTGTTCCGCACCGAGGCCGACGCCCGCCGCCTCGCCGCCGGCGGCAGCCGGGTCCGGCTCGTGAAGGGCGCCTACAAGGAGCCCGCCGAGGTCGCGTACCAGGACAGACACGAGATCGACAAGGCGTACGTCCGCATCCTGCGCGTCCTGATGGACGGCGACTGCTACCCCATGGTCGGCTCCCACGACCCCCGCCTGATCTCCATCGCCCAGGAACTCGCCCACCGCGCCCACCGCAAGCCCGACGAGTACGAGTTCCAGATGCTGTACGGCATCCGCAGCGAGGAACACGTGCGGCTGGCCGCCGAGGGACACCGGATGCGGGTGTACACGGCGTACGGGACGGACTGGTACGGGTACTTCATGCGGCGGCTGGCGGAGAAGCCGGCGAACCTGCGCTTCTTCGCGCGCTCGACGCTCACAAAGCACTGAAACAAGCACGGTCACTCACAAGGGAGTTACTGATGGACGCTGTGACCCAGGTCCCCACCCCCGTCAACGAGCCGGTGCGCGGCTATGCTCCCGGCTCGCCCGAACGGGCCCGGCTGGAAGCCAAGTTGAAGGAGCTGGCGGACAGCCCGATCGACCTGCCGTGCACGATCGGCGGGGAGCGGCGGATGGGTGGCGGGGACGCCTTCGACGTCGTCCAGCCCCACAACCACCGTGCGGTGCTCGGGACTTACCGCAATGCCACCCAGCAGGACGCCCGGGACGCCATCGACGCGGCTCTCGCCGCCGCCCCCGCCTGGCGGGCGATGGCCTTCGACGACCGTGCCGCGATCATCCTGCGTGCCGCCGAACTCCTCGCCGGTCCCTGGCGGGAGACGATCGCCGCCTCCACGATGCTGGGCCAGTCGAAGACCGTCCAGCAGGCCGAGATCGACACGCCCTGCGAACTCGTCGACTTCTGGCGCTTCAACGTCCACTACGCCCGCCAGATCCTCGCCGAGCAGCCCCCGGCGAACTCCCCCGGCGTCTGGAACCGCCTCGACCACCGCCCGCTGGAGGGGTTCGTCTACGCGATCACCCCCTTCAACTTCAGCGCGATCGCAGGCAACTTGCCCACTGCTCCCGCGCTGATGGGCAACGTCGTCGTGTGGAAGCCGTCCCCGACGCAGACCCACGCGGCCGTCCTGCTGATGCGGCTCCTCGAAGAGGCCGGTCTCCCCAAGGGCGTCATCAACCTCGTCACCGGCGACGGCCTCGCCGTCTCCGAAGTCGCCCTGGAGCACCGCGACTTGGCGGGCATCCACTTCACCGGCTCCACCAAGACCTTCCAGTACCTGTGGAAGACGGTCGGCGCCAACATCGAGAAGTACCGCTCGTATCCGCGCCTCGTCGGGGAGACCGGCGGCAAGGACTTCGTCGTCGCCCACCCGAGCGCCGACCGCGCGGTCCTCAAGACGGCGCTGACGCGCGGGGCGTTCGAGTACCAGGGCCAGAAGTGCAGCGCGACCTCCCGCGCCTACATCCCGGCGTCCATCTGGAACGACGGTTTCCGCGAGGAGTTCGCCGCCGAGGTCGACGGCATCACGATGGGCGACGTCACCGACCTGTCCCACTTCATCGGCGCCGTCATCGACGAGCGGGCCTTCGCGAAGAACAAGGCCGCCATCGACCGCGCGCGGCAGGACCCGGCGTGCACGATCGTCGCGGGCGGCACGTACGACGACTCGGTCGGGTACTTCGTCCGCCCGACGGTCGTCGAGTGCAGCGACCCCGCCGACGAGGTGTTCCGCACGGAGTACTTCGGCCCGTTCCTCGCCGTGCACGTCTACGAGGACGACGCGTACGACGCGATGCTGGACCAGATGGAGTCGGTATCGGACTACGCGCTCACCGGCTCCGTCATCGCCGGTGACCGCGCCGCCGCCGCCCACACCATGGCCAGACTCCGGTACGCCGCCGGGAACTTCTACATCAACGACAAGTCCACCGGCGCGGTCGTCGGCCAGCAGCCCTTCGGCGGCGGGCGGGCCTCCGGGACGAACGACAAGGCCGGCGCCCCGCAGAACCTCACGCGGTGGACGCTGACGCGGGCCGTCAAGGAGACCTTGGTCGCGCCGACGGACTACACGTACCCGCACATGGGCTAGCCGTGACGGTTCGGTGGGAAGGCTAGGCGGATGAACGCAGTCCTGTTCGACCTCGGCGACGTCCTCTTCTGCGACCCCTGGGAAACCCTCCTTCTCACCGAACGGACCGGTCTGGCCGACCGGTTGGGCCTGGACCGGGAGCAAGTCGCCGAGACGGGCCGGAAACTCTGGCACCGCTTCAGCCTCCGTGAGACCGACGAGCAGGACTACTGGAGGGCGCTGTCCCGAAGACTGCGTCTGCCCGTCTCCCCTTTCCTGATACGGGAGTTGGAAGAGACCCTGCTCGTCGCCAACCCGGCGGCGGAGACGATGCTCTCCGCCGCCGCGACCCACCGCGTCGGCGTCGTCTCCGACAACACGACGTTCTGGTACGCCAAACAGTCCGCCCGTCTCCGCCTCGACAAGTGGATCGACCCGGACCTCGTCTTCCTCTCCTGCCGCGAGGGTGTCTCCAAAGGCACGGGCCTGTTCGAGCGCGCCGCTCGGCGTCTCGACCCGGCCACCACCCTCGTCGTCGAGAACGGCCCCCGTGATGTCTCCCGGGCCGCCGCGACCGGCTTCCGCACCCTGCCGTACTCCTTCTCGGCCACCTCGGGCGCCGTGCCGGACGGGTTGCTGGACAGCCTCCGGGGCTGACGGCCACTGCGCGTCACCGCAGGTCGGCGGGGGTGCCGTCTCAGATAGTAGGAAGTCCGAGTAATTGTGCAGACAACAGCGGCCGGCGCCCGTAACTTTGTAGGAGCCGAACGTCTCGCTCGACCAAGCGAATGGCGGATGTGAGCCGGGCCCTACGCAGCCACCCCTGCGGCCCGTGAGCTTTCCCGCCCGACCGGCGTCTCGCAACAGCCCCCTTGGTGAAGAAGGAGCCGATCACCCATGGCCGAGACGACCGTCCGCCGCCGAGTCCGCCACGTGTCCCGCACCAGCGAGAACGACCGCAAGAACGCCGCAGCCGCCCTCCAGCGGGCCCTCGACCGCCGGGACAACGGCGGAGAGACGGGCCACTGAGCCACCGGGAGCCGCATCCTGGTAGGCACGGGGTGTCCGCATCGCGGACGCCCCGTGTCACCCTCTGGGACCCGGAGTAGGGTGCCGACATGTCTCGCAGCATCGATCTCGCAGTGATCCCCGGTGACGGCATCGGGCAGGAAGTCGTGGCCGAAGGCCTCAAGATCCTCTCCGCCGTCCTCCCGGAGGACGTCAAGCTGGAGACGACGGAGTACGACTTCGGCGCCAAGCGCTACCACGCCACCGGTGAGACCCTCACCGACGCCGACCTCGCCTCCCTCAAGAACCACGACGCCATCCTGCTGGGCGCGATCGGCGACCCCAGCGTCCCCTCCGGCGTCCTGGAGCGCGGCTTCCTCCTCAAGCTCCGCTTCGCCTTCGACCACCACGTCAACCTGCGTCCGTCGAAGCTGCTCCCCGGCGTGCGGACCCCTCTCGCCGGCGCCCCCGAGATCGACTTCGTCGTCGTCCGCGAGGGCACCGAAGGCCCCTACACGGGCAACGGCGGCACGATCCGCAAGGGCACGCCCCACGAGGTCGCCACCGAGGTCTCCGTCAACACGGCGTTCGGCGTCGAGCGGGTCGTCCGTGACGCGTTCGCCCGTGCGCAGGCGCGTCCGCGCAAGAAGCTCACGCTGGTCCACAAGAACAACGTGCTGACCTTCGCCGGGCACCTGTGGACGAACATCTTCAACCAGGTTGCGACCGAGTTCCCCGAGGTCACCACCGACTACATCCACGTCGACGCGGCGACGATCTACCTGGTCACCGACCCCGCCCGGTTCGACGTGATCGTCACCGACAACCTCTTCGGCGACATCATCACCGACCTCGCCGCGGCCGTCTCCGGTGGCATCGGCGTCGCCGCCAGCGGGAACATCAACCCGTCCGGCGAGTTCCCGTCGATGTTCGAGCCCGTCCACGGCTCCGCCCCCGACATCGCCGGCCAGGGCAAGGCCGACCCCACCGCCACGGTCCTGTCCGTCGCCCTCCTCCTGCGCCACCTCGGCTACGACGCCGAGGCGACCCGCGTCGAGCAGGCGGTCACCGCCGACCTCACGGAACGCGGAGACCTCCCGGCCCGGTCCACCACCGAGATCGGCGACGCCCTCGTCGTACGCGTAGCCGAGTAGGCCCGCACGCTCCAGAAGCCGCCGGGTCGCAGACCGCACCCGGCGGCTTCCGCCATGTCCCGCCGGGTGTCACCATCAATCCCGGCCGCATTCACCCCGTTTCCTCCCACGGAGTGCTCCGCGCGATAATCGAACGCGGAGCCGCGATATACGGGAGAGCAGGACGACGGTGTGCGCGGCCGTCACTACAACCGGTGAAGGACAACCACTCATGACGACGCCCACGATCGAGCTCAAGCCGTCCGCCAGCCCGCTGGCCGCCGCCGACCGCGAGGCCATCCTCAAGAACCCCGGCTTCGGCCGCCACTTCACCGACCACATGGTGACGATCAAGTGGACCGAGGGCCGAGGCTGGCACGACGCGCAGCTCGTCCCGTACGGCCCGATCTCCATCGACCCCTCCACGGCCGTCCTCCACTACGGCCAGGAGATCTTCGAGGGACTCAAGGCGTACCGCCAGGCGGACGGCTCCGTCGCCGTCTTCCGCCCCGAGGCCAACGCGCGCCGCTTCCGCAACTCCGCGCGCCGCATGGCCATGGCCGAACTCCCCGAGGACCTCTTCATCGCCGCCCTCGACGCGCTCCTCGCACAGGACGCGGACTGGGTCCCGGCACACGGCGGCGAGGAGTCGCTGTACCTGCGCCCCTTCATGTTCGCCACGGAGGCCGCGCTCGGCGTCCACCCGGCCAACGAGTACCTCTTCATGCTCATCGCCTCCCCCTCCGGCGCCTACTTCGAGGGCGGCGTCAAGCCGGTCAAGATCTGGATCGCCGAGGACCTCTTCCGCGCGGTCCCCGGCGGCACGGGCGACGCGAAGACGGGCGGCAACTACGCCGCGTCCCTCCTGCCCCAGGCCGAAGCCGCCGCCCAGGGCTGCGCCCAGGTCGTCTACCTGGACGCCGTCACCCGCACCAAGGTGGAGGAGTCCGGCTCGATGAACGTCGCCTTCGTCTACGGCGACCGCATCGTCACCCCCGAACTGACCGGCTCCATCCTCGAAGGCATCACCCGCGACTCCCTCCTCCAGGTCGCCCGGGACCTCGGCTACACCGCCGAGGAAGGCGTCATCACCCTCGACCAGTGGCGCGAGGACGCCCGGTCCGGCGCCCTCACCGAAGTCTTCGCCTGCGGCACCGCAGCCGTCGTCACCCCCATCGGCTCCGCCAAGACGAAGACGACCGAATGGACCCACGGCGACGGCACCCCGGGCCCGGTCACCCTCCGCCTCCGCGAAGCCCTGCTGGGCATCCAGCGGGGAGTGGTCGAGGACACGCACGGCTGGATGCACAAGATCGAGGGCTGAGCCGGGAAAGGGGGGCGGGTGGTCGCTTTTGTCTTTAGGGGCGCGGGGAACTGCGCGATCAACCACGATGTACCCGCACCCGCCCCCTCAGCGCAGCCAGGCAGACGAGTAGGCGCACCCGCCCCTCCTTCCGCATTCTGAGACACCCCCCAAACCCACCCCCAACCCATGCAACACTGCGGTGTGCTCTCGTTCGCCACGATTATTGGCATCAAGCGCGCCGGACCCTGCTGAAGCCACGCAGTGCCCCGCGCAGACCTCTCGCATCCCGCGAGGGGTCTTTTCGTTTTCCAGGAGCATCAGGAGCCCCCAACCATGACCGACGACTCGTTCCACGTCTTCGACACCACCCTCCGAGACGGCGCCCAACGCGAGGGCATCAACCTCACCGTCGCTGACAAGCTGGCCATCGCCCGCCACCTGGACGACTTCGGCGTCGGCTTCATCGAGGGCGGCTGGCCGGGAGCGAACCCCAGGGACACGGAGTTCTTCGCGCGAGCCCAGCAGGAGATCACGTTCAAGCACGCGCAGCTCGTCGCGTTCGGCGCCACCCGCCGCGCGAACGGGAAGGCGTCCGAGGACCCCCAGGTCAAGGCCCTCCTGGACTCGGGCGCCCCGGTCGTCACCCTCGTCGCGAAGTCCCACGACCGCCACGTGGAACTCGCCCTGCGCACGACGCTCGACGAGAACCTGGAGATGGTCCGGGACACCGTCGCCCACCTGACCGCCCAGGGCCGCCGCGTCTTCGTGGACTGCGAACACTTCTTCGACGGCTACCGCGCGAACCCCGAGTACGCGAAGGCCGTCGTCCGCGCCGCGAGCGACGCGGGCGCCGACGTCGTCATCCTCTGCGACACCAACGGCGGCATGCTCCCCGCCCAGATCCAGGCCGTCGTCACGACGGTCCTCGCGGACACCGGCGCCCGCCTCGGCATCCACGCCCAGGACGACACCGGCTGCGCGGTCGCCAACACCCTCGCCGCCGTCGACGCGGGCGCCACGCACGTCCAGTGCACGGCGAACGGCTACGGCGAGCGCGTCGGGAACGCCAACCTCTTCCCCGTCGTCGCCGCCCTGGAACTCAAGTACGGCAAGCAGGTCCTCCCCGAGGGCAAGCTCCGCGAGATGACGAGGATCTCGCACGCGATCGCCGAGGTCGTCAACCTCACCCCCTCCACGCACCAGCCCTACGTCGGCGTCTCGGCGTTCGCCCACAAGGCGGGCCTGCACGCCTCCGCGATCAAGGTCGACCCCGACCTCTACCAGCACACGGACCCGGCGCTCGTCGGCAACCACATGCGGATGCTGGTCTCCGACATGGCGGGCCGCGCCTCCGTCGAGCTCAAGGGCAAGGAACTCGGCGTCGACCTCGGCGGCGACCGCGAACTCGTCGGCCGGGTCGTGGACCGCGTCAAGGAACGCGAACTGAAGGGCTACACCTACGAAGCGGCCGACGCCAGCTTCGAGCTGCTCCTGCGCGCCGAGGTCAAGGGCAGCGCCCTGCGCTACTTCCAGGTCGAGTCCTGGCGGGCGATCGTCGAGGACCGCCCCGACGGCAGCCACGCGAACGAGGCGACCGTCAAACTCTGGGCCAAGGGCGAGCGGATCGTCGCCACGGCCGAGGGCAACGGCCCCGTCAACGCCCTGGACCGGGCCCTGCGCGTCGCCCTGGAGAAGATCTACCCCCAGCTCGCCAAGCTGGAGCTGGTCGACTACAAGGTCCGCATCCTGGAGGGCGTCCACGGCACCCAGTCCACCACCCGTGTCCTCATCTCCACGACCGACGGCACCGGCGAATGGCAGACCGTCGGCGTCGCGGCCAACGTCATCGCCGCGTCCTGGCAGGCACTGGAGGACGCGTACACGTACGGGCTGCTGCGCGCGGGGGTCACGCCGGCGGAGTAGCGGCCACGACGACCGGCTCCCCGAACGAGGCGCACGCCCGACCCCGGCGCGACCCCGCTTCGGCCCACAAGGCCCTCGCCCCGGCCCCACAAGGGCCCACACCGACGCCACCCCTCCGGCCACCCACCCCCTTTGTCCGATATTCGGGTAGCGTCGATGGCATGAAGGTCAAAGCCGCCGTCCTCCTGGTGCTGGCCTCGGCGGTCCTGATCCTGCTCCCCGCGACCGCCCCGCCGGCGAGGTCGGCCACGGCCACGAGCCTGACGACCATCGCGCAGGCACTCAGGCAGAACCCGGTCTACGTGGACCCGGCGGCAAGGGACCAGCTCCCGGAGCCGGAGGCCAAGGCGCTGGCGGACCGGATCAAGAACGCCGACAGACCCCTGTTCGTGGCGGTCCTCCCGGCCGACTACCCCACCGGGTCCCTCTTCCAGAACCTCCGCACGGCCACCGGCGTCACCGGCCTCTACGCGATCCGCCTCGGCACCCGCTTCGACGCGAGGGCGGACTCCCGGGTCCTGCCGGGCACGGCGGTCCGCAACCTCGTCCAGAGCGTCGCGGCGACCACCGCGGCCCCCACCCAGCTCACCGACTTCACCACCAGAGCCCTCACGAACATGCGAGGCAGGGCCCCCGCGACCTGGGGCTCCCCGGACGACGGCGGTGTCTCGACGACCGCTCTGGTCACCTCCGGCGCGGTCCTCGCGGCGGCCGGCGCCGGCGGCTACCTCCTCGTCCGCCGCACCCGCCGCCGCAAGGCGCAGGAACAGCAGGCCGCCCTGGCCCGCCTGCGCGTCGTCGTCGACGAGGACATCACCGCCTTCGGCGAGGAACTGGACCGCCTGGACTTCCACCCGGCGGAGAACGGCGCGGACGACGCGATGCGCGCCGACTACGAACGCGCGCTGGACGCCTACGACACGGCGAAGTCGTCGATGGCGGCTGTGACGCGCCCCGACGACGTCCGGGCGGTCACCCAGGCGCTGGAGGACGGCCGTTTCTCGCTGGCCCAGCTCGCGGCCCGCCGGGAGGGCCGCCCCCTCCCGGAACGCCGCCCGCCCTGCTTCTTCGACCCCCGCCACGGCCCCTCGACGACGGACGCGACCTGGACCCCGCCGGGCGGCTCACCTCGCCAGGTCCCGGTCTGCGCGGCCGACGCGACCCGCCTCGCGGACGGCCGCGATCCGGTGATCCGGGAGGTGGACAGCGACTACGGCCGCCGCCCGTACTGGGAGGCGGGCCCGGCGTACGGCCCCTGGGCGGGCGGCTACTTCGGCGGCGGCATCCTCCCCGGCCTGCTCGTCGGCACGATGCTGGGCGGGCTGCTGACGACCCCGTCGTACGCGTCGGACTACGGCACGGACTACGGCACGGACTACGGCGGGCCGGGCCAACAGGGCTACGACGGCGGCGACTTCTCCGGCTCCGACTTCGACCCCGGTGACTTCGGGGGTGGGTTCGGAGACGGGGGCGGTGATGTGGGGGGTGGGGGAGGGGACTTCGGCGGGGGCTTCTAGCGCCGGTGCACGCGAAAGCCCCCAGGAACCCGTCCTCGGATCCCTGGGGGCCCTCGAAACCTCAGAGCGTCCGCGCCGCCGAGGCGATCGCCGACGCGAAGGTGGACACCTCGGAGTACACGCCGGGCGAGTTGCGCCGGGCGCAGCCGTCGCCCCAGCTCACGATGCCGACCTGGATCCACGCGTTGTTCGCGTCACGGCGGAACATGGGGCCACCGGAGTCACCCTGGCAGGTGTCGACACCGCCCGCGGCGTACCCGGCGCAGATCTCCTCGCTGGCGACCAGGCCGCTGTAGTCACCGCCGTACGAGCGGCAGGTCGCGTCGGAGATGAACGGCACCTGCGCCTTCAGCATGTACCGCTGCTGGGCCCCGCCCTCGGTGGCCGCACCCCACCCGGCGACGGTGAACGTCCCCGTGTTGAACGTCGTGTTGGTCGCGATCGGCAGCGTCGCGAGGCCCGTGATCGGGGACGCGAGCTTGATCAGCGCCCAGTCCTTGCCGGTGCCGTTGTAGCCGGGCGCGCGGTAGACGTAGGTCGAACGCACCTGCTGGCGGCCGGAGGTGGACTGGAGGTCCACGACACCGGCGGTCGCCGTGATGCTCGTGTTCGCGCCGGTCCCGTCCACGCAGTGCGCGGCGGTCAGCACGATCTGGGACGTGTACAGGGCGCCGCCGCAGCCCATGGACAGCCGCACCATGAACGGGAACTCACCCTGCGCGGCGCGGGTTCCGCCGACGACGGGCGCGGGGGCCGCCGTCGCCGTGGAGAGCGGCTGGAGGCTGACGACCGCGAGGGTGACGGCTGCGGCGGCGATACATCTCTTGGCCAGTGTGACGAGCTTCTTCACCGTTGTTGTTGCCTTCCGTGAGGGGGGAGTTGGGGCTTGACGGACCTGCAACGGGTGCCGATCTGTGGCGTGTGCACGACAAAGATCTTCCGGTGAAGTATGAGAAAACGGTAAGGGCTCGCGCAAGGAGTGGAATTGAGCCGAGAGCGGGGTGCGCTTCAAGCCAACGCCCCCCAATGTGCCACCCCCGCAAAATGGCTTGACCTCCCCCTGTCCCGCCACGGCACCCTGTCACCCATGCGTATCCGATCTGCTGCCGCCGATGAGAACGACCTCTTCATCACGACCATGCACAAGGCGTTCGGCCTCTTCCCGGAGACCCCCGCGCAGGACGGCGGCGGAGTCTGGTGGGCGGCCAACGAGCCGGACCGCAACCTGTTCGCCGTGACGGACGACGGCAAGCCGATCGGCACGGCAAGCGCGTACACCTTCGAACTCACCCTCCCCGGCGAGACGTTGCTCCCCACCTCGGGCGTCACCGCCGTCGGCGTCCTCCCCTCGCACCGCCGCCGGGGCGCCCTCACGGCGCTGATGCGCCACCAGCTCACGGAGATCCGCGACCGAGGCGAGGCCCTCGCCGTCCTCCTCTGCTCGGAGGCCCTGATCTACCGCAGGTTCGGCTACGGCCCGGCGACCTACACCCAGCACCTGACGGTCCCGCGCCACAGGTCGGCCTTCGCGAGCCCGCACCGGGCGACGGGCACGATCGAGGTCCTGCGCCGGGACGACTGCGTCGACCTCATGGAAGAGGTCTACGACAAGTACCGCCGCCACCAGCCCGGCGCCGTCTCCCGCCCCCACCGGTGGTGGGCCATGCGAGGCGGCCAGCCCCCGATCGCCCCGGCCCCCCGCTACATCGCCGTCCACCACGACGCGGACGGCACCCCCGACGGCTACGCCGGCTACTCCCGGGAGGGCGGCACGCTGACGGTCGACGAGACGATCACCGCCGACGACCACGTCTTCACGGCCCTCGTCCGCTACGCCCTCGACCACGACCTCGTCGAGAAGGCCGTCATCAGGCACCTCCCCCTCGACCACCCCCTCCGCTGGCAGTTCGCGGACTTCCGCGCCGCCGAGTCGGGCAGCCCCATGGACGACTGGCTCTGGGTCCGCATCCTCGACGTCCCCCGCGCCCTCACCGCACGCGGCTGGTTCACCGACGGTGAGCTGGTGCTCGACGTGGAGGACGGGTTCCTGGGGGAGGGAGGCCGCTGGCTGCTGACCGTCACCGACGGGAAGGCCGAGTGCGTGACGACGGACCGGGCGCCCGATCTCTCCCTGGACATCAGCGACTTGGGCTCGGTCTACCTCGGCGGCACCGCCCCGAGCACGCTCGTCCGCGCCGGCCGCGTCCAGGCCCACCACCCCGACGCGGCCCGCCGCGCGGACGCCCTGTTCCGAACCGACCGCCTTCCGCACTGCCTGCACTGGTTCTAGCCCCCCCTCTCCAACGACCCCCTCCCCGACCTACGCCTCCTTGGCGAACCCGATCAGCCTCTCGAAGTCGATCGCGCCCGGATCGCCATGCGTGTTGTGACACAGCAGCCCGCCCGCGACGTACGTCCGCGTACTCGTCGACAGCGACGCGACGGGCTGCTCCCCGACGTGCTCGACACCAAGGACGGCGGTGTCGTCCGAGCCGGCGACAGGGGTGCCCTGCCAGCCGCTTGCCGGGCGCGTGCGCAGGACGCGGTGGCGGAAGGGGGCGAGTTCCTTGCTGGGGACCCAACTGAGGCGGCCGTCCTCGCGGACCAGCCAGGGGTGGTCGTAGGAGGCGGTGATCTCGCCGTCGTCGGTGGTGATCCGGCAGGACTCCTTCACGCCGGGTTCGTTGCGGGTGACGGTGCCGGGGAGGTACCGGCGGTCGCCGGACTCGTCGAACGACAGGATCTCGTCGCCCACTTGGAGATCGCCGGCGCGCTGCCAGGTGAGGTCGGCGCGCAGGACCGGGGTGTCGGGGTGGACGCAGTTCTCGGGGACGTGCATGTGGCCGCAGACACCCCGGAAGCCGTTCCAGCGGTCGAAACTCATGCGCTGGCCGCCCTTGTTGCCGGCGGAGGCGGGGTAGGCGGGCCACAGGGCGGGGCCCTTGAGGGGGACGCCGTGCTGGTGGTTCATCCAGGAGAGAAAGCGGGCGACCTCGCGCAGCGCCCAGTCGGGGGCCTGCGGCCAGTAGATGTGCGGGGTGCTGTTGCCCTTCCACTTGGCGTGGAGGTCGGGATCACAGGTGCCGACCAGCTCGACCTGGCACACGTTCAGCGTGTTCGTCTGCACCCCGCCCGGCAGGTTCACCAGGGCCCGGGAGGAGACGTCGATCTGGAAGTGCTGGTACCAGCGGAGCTTCTGCGCCGCCAGATCGGGCAGCGCCGTGAGGTTGGGGGCGACGGCGCCGCCCTGGTAGTCGGGGAGGTTACGGCCCTCCGTCGTGTGCAGCACGACGACGTTGACCTCCATGCGGTCGCCGCCGTACTTCGTCTGGTACCAGTGGCCGCGGTCCGCGCCGGGGTAGATCTGTGGGCCTGACATCGTGCTCAACGCGCCTCCCGGAGCCGTGTTTCCGAGCCTGGGTGATGCCCGGAATACGGACGGGAAGTCCTAGTTGGTTCCGATTGCCAGGAATAGACAGAAACTGCCCCGGGGGGCCGTCGGAATGATCAATTCTGGACTCTTCCTGATCAGCCGTTCTGATCAGCTCCCCCTGGTCAGCTCCCCTGATCAGCCCTTCTTGATCGCCGAGATGTCGAAGTTCAGCTTGATCTTGTCGGACACCAGCACCCCGCCGGTCTCCAGCGCCGCGTTCCAGGTGATCCCCCAGTCCGAGCGGAGGATCTCCGCCTTGCCCTCGAACCCGACGCGCTCGTTGCCGAACGGGTCCTTCGCGGCGCCGTTGAACTCCAGGTCGATACTGACCGGCCGGGTCGTGCCGAGGATCGACAGGTCGCCGGTGACGCGGTAGTCGTCCCCACCGAGGGACTCCGCCTTCGTCGAGCGGAACGTCATCGTCGGGAACTCCTCCGTCCTGAAGAAGTCCGCGCTCTTCAGGTGCCCGTCGCGGTCGGCGGAGCCGGTGTCGATGCTGGCCATCACGATGTCGATGGACGCCGTGGACGCGGCGGGGTCCGAGCCGTCGAGGTGCAGTTCCCCGCTGAACTCGTCGAACTTGCCCTTCACGTTCGTCACCATCGCGTGCCGCGCGGTGAAGCCGAGCGTCGAGTGCGCCGGGTCGATCGTGTAGTCGCCGGTGAGGGCGGCCAGGTCCGCGCCCGTCGCCGCGGCCTCGGGAGCGTCGTCCTGCTTGCGGCCGAAGATACCCATCAGATCCTCCATCCAACTTCCTTACGGTGACGACGACGCTACTCTCGGTCGCTGAAGATCGCCTCAAGAGAGGGGATAGGCTCGGGCGTATCACCCCGCCGACCGCGCCCGTGTGACCCGCGTCTCATGTCCGACCTTTGTGGGCCCCCTACAACGCGGAGCCCCTCTGAGCAGTCGGAAGGCCTGCACCCGCCCCCGCTTATGTTCAGGGGTACCAGGAAAACGGGCCGGAGACTGTACGGAGTCGACGTCCCGCAATCCTTGGAGCGCTTCGTAAGGTCGCTACATGACCGTTTTGGAAGAAGCGACGGGTGAGCCGACCGACGCCCGGGGCCGCGTGGCCGAGCTGCACGAGATCCGTGCGAGCGCGATCGCCGGTCCGAGCGAGAAGGCGACCGAGGCGCAGCACGCCAAGGGCAAGCTGACCGCCCGCGAGCGCATCGAGCTGCTCCTCGACCCCGGTTCCTTCCAGGAGGTCGAGCAACTGCGCCGGCACCGCGCGGTCGGCTTCGGCCTGGAGGCCAAGAAGCCCTACACCGACGGCGTCATCACCGGCTGGGGCACCGTCGAGGGTCGCACGGTCTTCGTCTACGCCCACGACTTCCGCATCTTCGGCGGCGCCCTCGGCGAGGCCCACGCCACGAAGATCCACAAGATCATGGACATGGCCATCGCGGCCGGTGCTCCCCTGGTCTCCCTGAACGACGGCGCCGGCGCCCGCATCCAGGAGGGCGTCTCCGCGCTCGCCGGGTACGGCGGCATCTTCCAGCGCAACACCAAGGCGTCCGGCGTCATCCCGCAGATCAGCGTGATGCTCGGCCCCTGTGCGGGCGGCGCGGCCTACAGCCCCGCCCTCACCGACTTCGTCTTCATGGTCCGCGAGACCTCCCAGATGTTCATCACCGGCCCGGACGTCGTCAAGGCGGTCACCGGCGAGGAGATCACCCAGAACGGCCTCGGCGGCGCCGACGTCCACGCGGAGACCTCCGGCGTCTGCCACTTCGCGTACGACGACGAGGAGACCTGCATCGCGGAGGTCCGCTACCTCCTGTCGATGCTCCCGCAGAACAACCGCGAGAACCCCCCGCACACCGAGTCCACGGACCCGGCGGACCGCCGCTCGGACGTCCTGCTCGACCTCGTCCCGGCCGACGGCAACCGGCCGTACGACATGACCAAGGTCATCGAGGAGATCGTCGACGACGGCGACTACGTCGAGATCCACGAGCGCTGGGCCCGCAACATCATCTGTGCCCTCGCCCGCCTCGACGGCCAGGTCGTCGGCATCGTCGCGAACCAGCCGCAGACCCTCGCCGGTGTCCTCGACATCGAGGCGTCCGAAAAAGCTGCGCGCTTCGTCCAGATGTGCGACGCTTTCAACATCCCGATCGTTACTTTTCTGGACGTACCGGGCTTCCTCCCCGGTGTCGACCAGGAACACGGCGGCATCATCCGCCACGGCGCGAAGCTCCTGTACGCGTACTGCAACGCGACGGTCCCGCGTATCTCCCTCATCCTGCGCAAGGCCTACGGCGGTGCCTACATCGTCATGGACAGCCAGTCCATCGGCGCGGACCTCACCTACGCCTGGCCCACCAACGAGATCGCCGTCATGGGCGCGGAAGGTGCGGCCAACGTCATCTTCCGCCGCCAGATCGCCGGCGCCGAGGACCCCGAGGCCATGCGGGCGCGCATGGTCAAGGAGTACAAGTCCGAGCTCATGCACCCGTACTACGCGGCCGAGCGCGGCCTGGTGGACGACGTGATCGACCCCGCGGAGACCCGCGAGGTCCTCATCAAGTCCCTCCACATGCTCCAGTCCAAGCACGCCGACCTGCCGTCCCGCAAGCACGGCAACCCCCCGCAGTAACCCTGCGGAAACCTCTCTCACGGAGACTGAGCCTTATGACCACCGCAGACATCCGCGTCGAAAAGGGCAACGCCGCCCCCGAGGAAGTCGCCGCGATCACGGCGATCCTGCTGGCCCGAGCTGCCGCCCGGCCTGCCGAGACCCCTTCTCACCGAGGCCGTGTGCGGGCTGGCTGGCGGCGGCTGGAGCGCGAGAACGGGTTTCGGGCGCCGCATAGTTGGCGTTGAGTTGTTTTTAGCGGACCTCGACTTCCACACCTGGGAAGTCGAGGTCAGCCGTGTTTTCGGGGAGGGTGCAGTGGAAGAGGTCGAGATGGCGGAGGTTCGGGGGGAAGCACTCGCTCCGTAGCCAAGTCCGTCCTGCTGAGGCTCACTTCGAGTGTTTTCAGTCTCGGCGGTAAGCGGTGTGAGGTCGGGCGAGTCCTGGAGGCGGCGCAACTCCAACTTGGTGAGGGGCGGTAGTTCGGCAACCGCATGCCACTGTGCTGTGTCGGAGCCGCTGCACAGCCTCCGCCGCACTTTCCCCACCCCCCCCCGGAACTCCCGCGCCAGATACGGCTCCAGCCGGTCGTACACGGCCCCGGCACCCGTGCCTCCACCAACTCCTGAAGCGGCATCACAGGCCCCCCAAGCCAAGCCTGAGCCGCCACCCTCCCCACAGCCGCCCCCAACTCCATAGCGGCGTCTTCAGAGTTCACCAAAGCCCCAACATAACCCCTCGCAGGCAAAACAAGAACGGCCCCCATCTCCCCACAAGGAAGACAAGGGCCGCAACCGAAACAGCGAAAGACCTACCGCAGCCGAGCCATCAACGCGTGCTCGACCAACGTGATCAACGCCGACTTCGCATCGGACCGATGCCGCGCGTCAGTCGTGATGATCGGCGTGTCCGGCCCGATCTGCAACGCCTCCCGCACCTCGTCCGGCGAGTACGGCTGATTCCCGTCGAACCCGTTCAGCGCGATGACGAACGGCAGCCCACTGTTCTCGAAGTAGTCGACGGCCGGGAAGCAGTCGGCGAGACGCCGCGTGTCGACGAGGACGATCGCCCCGATCGCCCCCCGCACCAGGTCGTCCCACATGAACCAGAAGCGGTCCTGACCGGGCGTACCGAACAGGTACAGGATCAGGTCCTGGTCGAGCGTGATACGGCCGAAGTCCATGGCGACGGTCGTCGTCGTCTTGTCCCCCGTGTGGGTGAGGTCGTCGATGCCCGCGGAAGCGGACGTCATGACGGCCTCGGTACGCAGCGGATTGATCTCCGAGACAGCACCAACGAACGTGGTCTTCCCCACGCCGAACCCGCCCGCCACCACAATCTTTGCGGAGGTGGTGGAGCGGGAAGGACCGCCGCTAGAGCTTGCGAAGTCCACTGAGCACCCTTTCGAGCAGTGTCACGTCTGGCTGGCCTCCGGCGTTCTCGTCGCCGCCGGGCTGATGGATGGCGACCAGGCCCGCCTCCGCCAAGTCGGCGACGAGAATCCTGGCCACGCCGAGAGGGATGGTCAGCAGGGCGGAGATCTCCGCCACCGACTTGATCTCGCGGCACAGGTTGCAGATCCGCTGATGCTCGGGCAACTGGCCCTGCATCTGGTGCGGTTGTGCGGTGGTGTGCACCAGCGCCTCGATGGCGAGCTGGTAGCGCGGGCGCGTCCGGCCGCCGGTCATGGCGTACGGACGCACCAAGGGGTTGTTCGAGGAGCCGGCGGGCGACGGCTCGGGACCGCGGCGCTGCGGCGGCTGCACCGGCTGGATGCGCGGCGCGGCGGGCTGGTCGTACGGAGAGGGGCCGGGGCCCTGCGGGGCGTACGGCTGCCGTGGCTGGCTCGGTGCGGAGGGGAAGTTGTAGCGGTTCGGGTTCTGAGCGCTTTCGCCGTGGCCGGGGCCGTACGACCAATCGCCCGGATGGGAACCGCCTGGGGGTGTTGCCACTTTCTCTCCTCCTCCGACTGTGCCGGGCTCCAGCACCATGTGTGGAGCCGCGTCCCGAAACCCTACGGCCTCGGGACGTCAATACGCACCGTCCGATTGCTAGTTGAGCAGGCTCCCCTGGAGCTCCGCGCGAAGGTCGGGCGTCAGGACCGAACCGGCACGGTCCACCAGGAGGGCCATTTCGTACCCGATGAGGCCGATGTCCGCCTCCGGGTGGGCGAGAACGGCGAGTGAGGAACCGTCGGATACGGACATGATGAAGAGGAATCCCCTCTCCATCTCCACGACCGTCTGGTTCACGGCGCCCCCCTCGAAGATCCGGGAGGCGCCCGCGGTGAGGGACGTCAGACCGGAGGCGACGGCCGCGAGCTGGTCGGCGCGATCGCGGGGGAAACCTTCGGACATCGCCAGAAGAAGGCCGTCGGCGGAGACCACCACCGTGTGGGACACCCCCGGGGTGTTGTCCACGAAGTTGGTGATCAACCAGTTCAGGTTCTGCGCCGCCTGGCTCATCGGGCTCACACTAACGCTCCTGGTTGTAGGTGCTGTCAGGGCTGAAGCCCTGGCCGTTCGTTTCACTGCCTGCACTGCGCCCGCGCTGGACACCCCGACGCAGGTTGCTCAGCCTGCCTCGGACGTCCTCCGGGGCACGGGAGATCTGTGGACCTCCCTGAGGGGTGGCTTCCGCGGCGCCCTCGACCAGGTTGGCCTTGGGCACCCGCCGCGGCAGGCCGGAGGAGGTGACCCCGCCCGCCTTGGGCTTGCGCAACTGCGAAGCCTGCTGCCAGCGTTCGTCGTTCGCCGAACGCCAGGAGCCGTCACCGCCGAGTTCGTCCGTCGCTGCCGGGGCCGGCGTCTCCTGCCGCTGCGTGGGCTGCGCAGCGGGCGCGGTGCCGTTCGCCTCACCGATGCCGAGGCCGCCGCGGCGCGGAAGCCCGGCGTCGGTCAGTGAGGGGGCGGCGGCGGAGGGGGCCGGTCCCGGACGGTCGAAGCCTACGTGGTCCGCCTCGGCCGCGTCAGCGACCTGCGCGGATTCCGTTTCGGGAGCGTACTGGTCCTGATAGCCGTTGCGGTAGTCGCCCTGCTGCGGCCAGTCGTCCTGGTAGGACGGCTCCTCGAAGGCCGGGAACCCGTTCGACGCGGCGGGAGCGTGCTCTTCGGCGACGGGCTCCGGGTATCCGGCGCCCGGCTGCTGCTGCGGCGTGAAGTACGGCTCGTCGTACGACGCCTGCTGTGCGCCCTCGTACGGTGCCTGCGCCCCGTAGGGGGACTGGGGAGCCTGGGACTGGTCCACGAAGCCCGTGGCGGCCCCGTCGAAGCTGTTCTGCGGGGATTCGTAAGGCAGTTGAGGAGTCTGCTGGGGGGCTTGCGGAGATTCCGTGAAGGGGTCGCCGTACAGCGGCGTCTCCTGCGTCGCCTGCGGACCCGTCTGCTGACCGGCCTGCTGGCCGCCGAAGGGCGCGTCCGGGTGCGGTGCCTCCAGCGCGGCCCGCCGTTCGTCACGGGTCAGCGAGCGGCCCACCGGGTCCAGGTCCCGGATGTCGTCCGGCACCTGGTAGCGGGTGTCGTCGAAGCCCAGCTCCGCCGCCGTCCGCAACTGCTGCTGAGGCTGGCCGAAGCCCTCGGCGGGGTTGCCGAACTGCTGCTCCGGCATGATCTGCGAGACCGTGAACTGGTCCTGCTCCGGCTGCTGTTCGCCACCGCCACCGTGGGTGATCGCGTCCGGCAGCATGACCAGCGACGTCGTCCCGGCCTGCTCGCCCGAGGGGCGCAGCTGGACGCGGATGCCGTGCCGGTCGGAGAGGCGGCCGACCACGAACAGGCCCATGCGCTGCGAGATCGCGGCGTCCACGGTCGGCGGGTTGGCCAGCTTGTGGTTGATGTCCGCGAAGTCCTCGGCGGTCAGGCCGATGCCCTTGTCGTGGATCTCGATCATGACCCGGCCGTCGGGGAGCCGGGTGGCGGTCACGCGGACCTTGGTCTGCGGGGAGGAGAACGTCGTCGCGTTCTCCAGGAGCTCGGCCAGCAGGTGCACGAGGTCGGTGACCGCGCGGCCGTGGATCTCGGCCTCCGGCACCCCGGACAGCTCGATGCGCTCGTACTGCTCCACCTCGGAGGAGGCGGCGCGCAGCACGTCGACCAGCGGGACCGGCTGGTCCCAGCGGCGGCCCGGCTCCTCGCCGGCGAGGACCAGGAGGTTCTCGCCGTTGCGGCGCATACGGGTCGCCAGGTGGTCCAGGCGGAAGAGGTTCTCCAGCTGGTCCGGGTCGGCCTCGTTGTTCTCCAGGTCGGTGATCAGGGTCAACTGGCCCTCGATCAGCGACTGGTTGCGGCGCGAGAGGTTCGTGAAGATCGCGTTGATGTTGCCCCGCAGCAGCGCCTGCTCGGCGGCGAGGCGGACGGCCTCGCGGTGCACCTGGTCGAAGGCGCGGGCGACCTCGCCGATCTCGTCCGTCGTGTTGATCGGGATCGGCGCGACCCGCGTGTCCACCCGGCCCGGGTCGGTCCGCGAGAGCTGGTCGACCAGCATCGGCAGCCGCTGCTCGGCGATCCCGAAGGCCGCGTTGCGCAGCTGACGCATCGACCGGGACATCTGCCGGGCGACGGCACTGGCGAGGATGAACGCCAGCAGCAGGGCGACGACGACGGCCGCACCCGTGATGTAGGCGTCGCGCTGGGCGCTGGAGGCGATGTCCGAGGCCTCGTTCACCGCGGTGTCCGAGAGGCCCGACTCGATCTTGCGGTACGCGTCGAACTTGAGGGTCGTCATGGCCCACCAGTTCTCGGCGGTGACGCCCTGCTGGGCGAGGGTCGCGCGCTCACTGGCGTCCGTCGACTGGATCGAGGCGATCGCGGTGAGGAACTGCACCGGGTCGGTCGGCGGGGCGACGTAGTCCGGGTTCTTCGCCTTCTGCTCGGTGAGCATCTTCGCGGCGTCGACCTGGATCTGCTTCTGCGCCGCCGTCAGCTTCGCGATGTCCTCGGCGGTGCCACCGCTCTGGTACTCCTGGGTCGCGATGTTCTCCAGGTACGCGTACGACGTGAGGGCGACCCGCTGCTGGGACAGGCTCGTCTGGCTGGTGCCCGGCTTGATCAGCAGGTGCATGCCGATCGAGCGCTGGAGGGAGAGCGCGCCCTGGCCGAGGGCGAGGGCGTAGACGGTACGGCCGTAGGAGGTGATGTTGCCGGTGCCGAGACCGAGTTCGTTGGAGAACTCCAGGAGCTTGTGCTCGACCTCGACGTACCCCTCCTCCGTCTTCACGCCGGTCAGCTTGGAGGTGTAGGC
Organism: Streptomyces sp. S6; assembly: GCF_054880855.1. Taxonomy (NCBI): domain Bacteria; kingdom Bacillati; phylum Actinomycetota; class Actinomycetes; order Kitasatosporales; family Streptomycetaceae; genus Streptomyces; species Streptomyces sp. S6. The sequence continues at coordinate 21,310 of NZ_JBTYMC010000087.1, forward strand.
GGCGGCGCGGAGCGTCTGGAGCTGGGGCTCGACCTTGCGGAAGCCCTCAAGACGCCGGACCAGGTTGGGCCGGTTCGGCATGCCCTGCGCGGCGGTGTCGAAGTCGTCGGACGCCTTGTCGGTGGCCTTGCGGGCGGCGACCACCGTCGGGTCGTTCTCGCCCTTGCCCTGGAGCAGCGGGGCGGCGGTGACGTCGCGCTCGACGAGGAGGGCGTTGCTGTAGGTGAGGGCGGCGCGCACCAGCTTCGCGGTGTTCTCCGCGTCCTCGGCCTCCTGCCAGGTGTTGATCGAGCTCCGCACCTGGAAGCCGCCCATCACGAGGCCGACCACCACGGGTATGAGCAGGATCGCGTTCAGCCTGGTCGGCACCCGCCAGTTGCGGGGGGAGAGCCGGCCGCCGCTCTTCGGAGGCGCGGACTGCGGCTCGGATCCAGGGACAGGGGCGGTCGCCGCTCCGCGCGGCGGCGGGGTGAAGTTGCCCCGGGCCTCAGGCTCGGGACTTTTCTTGCTTCGCCTCACTCGACCAACAACCTCTCGGCGGCAGTGTCTCAACGCCCAGCCAGCCATCGACGGCGTCCGTAGCTGGGTCCGTAGCTAGTTACGTCATTGACTATTGGGCAGTTCAGGCATTCCAGCATGGCGAACAGTGCTCTTCCAAACAGTGAGAAGAGCCGATTACGTGTGATGTAAAGCGCTCATAAAACGGTCATACAGAGAGAGGCCCGGCAAAAGACGGGGCCGCCATGCGCGCAGCGGTACCGCACGACCGCGACGCGTGTCGGTACCACCCGATTCCTCTGCCGAAACGTTATGAACACCGAAGCCGACCGTGTCAAAGGCCACAGTCGGCTCGGGTTCAGCTTACGGCAACTGCCCTCTGGCAGTGCCCACTTGATCGTCTACCGCAGGCGGGCCATCAGCGCGTGCTCGACCAGCGTGATCAGCGCCGACTTCGCGTCGGCCCGGTGCCGCGCGTCGGTCGTGATGATCGGGGTGTCCGGCCCGATCTGGAGCGCCTCGCGCACCTCGTCCGGCGAGTAGGGCTGGCTCCCGTCGAAGCCGTTGAGGGCGATGACGAACGGCAGCCCGCTGTTCTCGAAGTAGTCGACGGCCGGGAAGCAGTCCGCGAGCCGGCGGGTGTCGACGAGGACGATCGCACCGATCGCCCCGCGCACCAGGTCGTCCCACATGAACCAGAACCGGTCCTGGCCCGGCGTACCGAACAGGTAGAGGATCAGGTCCTGGTCGAGCGTGATACGCCCGAAGTCCATCGCCACCGTGGTGGTGGTCTTGTCCCCCGTGTGGGTCAGGTCGTCGATCCCCGCCGAAGCGGACGTCATCACGGCCTCGGTACGCAGCGGGTTGATCTCGGAGACGGCGCCCACGAACGTGGTCTTGCCCACGCCGAAGCCGCCCGCCACCACGATCTTCGCGGAGGTTGTGGCCCTACCCCCGTCAGAGCTTGCGAAGTCCACTGAGCACCCTTTCGAGCAGCGTCACGTCCGGAGCGCCACCGTTGTTCTCGTCGCCGCCCGGCTGGTGGATCGCCACCAGACCGGCCTCGGCGAGGTCCGCGACCAGGATCCGCGCCACCCCCAGCGGCATGGCCAGCAGGGCCGACACCTCGGCCACCGACTTGACCTCGCGGCACAGGTGGCAGATCCGCTGGTGCTCGGGGAGCAGTCCCATGAGCGCCACCGGGTCGGCCGTCGTGCTGATCAGCGCCTCGATGGCGAGCTGATAGCGCGGCCGGGTCCGGCCCCCGGTCATGGCGTAGGGACGCACCAGCGGCTGGTCACCCTCGTCCGCGTACGGGTCCGCGTACGGATCATGATGGGCGGTGGGCGGGGTCATGAGTCCTCCGGGCGGGACAGGCAATTCGGCAAGTCATGGGCTCGTGCCGTCCCTGGTGGCCGGGTGGGGAGTTTGTGCCGACCGGACGGTGATTTGGTGAGGTGGGTGGTGCGGCGGCCGTCTAGTGAAGAAGACTGCCTTGCAGTTCGGCTCGGAGATCGGGCGTGAGCACGGCGCCCGCGCGGTCCACGAGCAGCGCCATCTCGTAGCCGACGAGGCCGATGTCGCACTCCGGGTGGGCGAGGACGGCGAGCGAGGATCCGTCGGAGACCGACATGAGGAAGAGGAAGCCGCGCTCCATCTCCACCACGGTCTGCGCGACGCTGCCGCCCTCGAAGATCCGGGACGCACCCGCCGTCAGCGAGGTCAGCCCGGAGGCCACCGCCGCCAACTGGTCGGCACGGTCCCGGGGGAAGCCCTCGGACATCGCCAGCAGGAGACCGTCCGCGGACACCACCACCGTGTGCGAGACGCCCGGTGTGTTGTCCACGAAGTTGGTGATCAACCAGTTCAGGTTCTGTGCCGCCTGGCTCATCTGACTCAACTAACGCTCCTGCTGGTGAGTGGGGCTCGGGAAGCTGTCTGTCTGTCCGCCCCCGGCCTGCCGGCCCTGAGCGATGCCCCGACGGAGGTTGGTCAGCCGGCCACGCACGTCGTCGGGCGCGCGCGAGACCTGCGGACCCGCTTGATGCTGTTGCTGCTGTGCCGTGCCCGGAACGAGGTTCGCCCGGGGCACCCGGCGCGGCAGACCGGACGTCGTGATCCCGCCCGAAGCGGGCTGACGCACCTTCTCGGCCTGCCGGACCAGATCGTCGTTGGGTGTGGCCCGCCAAGAAGAGGAGGACGACGACGCCGGCGCGGCGGCCGGACGCTGCGGGGCCGAGGGGGCGGGCGCCGGCGCGGACGCCTGCGGCTGCTGCGGCACACTCGGCACCGGAGCACCCTGAGCCTGACCACCCTGCTGGCCTTGCTGGCCCTGCTGGTGGAACCAGTTGGTCTCCAGCGTGTCGTACAGCGGAGTACGGCCGTCCCCGGGACCCGCCGGCGGCAGCGCCTCCGGCTCGGGGCGCTGCGGCGGCGCGGCGTACCCGTTCGCACGGGCCCCGGGCAGCGCGTGCTGACCGGTCGC
>NZ_JBTYMC010000088.1:0-24057 GCF_054880855.1 Streptomyces sp. S6
CCGTGCGCGGCGGCGGGGCCCGCGGCGACGGCCAGCGCGGCGCAGGCGATCGCGGTGAGCGGGACCGAACGGTGACGGAACATGAGGGAACGCCTCCTGGGGAGCGGCTGCACCGGGTGTGTACGGCTGTGTCCGCGTCCGCGTTCAGCCGTGTTCGGAGATATGGCGCATCGGCTCGGAAAACACTTTCCGGAAAAGCGGCCGGAGCCTGACCGAAATCGGACATCTCCTGCTCAACTGCCCCTGGAAATGGGGTTCTCCTGGAGTGATCTAGGGTTTCCCCTGTATCGGGATGGCCAACTCTTTGCCTATCGTTCGACCACAGCCGACCCACAGGTAACCCCGAAACCGGTCGGTCTCCCCGCCTGGCCCGCCACAGCGCGCTCCCTCGATGCACCCCCTCCGCTTCGACGCCGAAGCGAATCGACCGCCGCTCCCGCCCCTGTGCCCGGAGCCGGCCACGAAAGGCTCTCCTTGCGCACTTCGCCCGCCCTGCGACGGCAGCTCATATCCGTCGCCGCCCTCTCCGCGGCCCTCCTCACCGGCTCGACCCTGCCGTCCGTCGCCGCCCCCGTGCGGCCCGCCGCACTCCCGGCCGTGCCCGCCGCGCAGACCGAGGCCGCCCCCGGCGTCACCGCCGAGCGCCTCATCGTCGGCTACAAGTCCGGCGCGGCCGAGGCCACGTCGAACAAGGCCGCCCAGGCCGACGCCACCGCGAAGGACGCCGACTTCGAGCGCCGCCTCGGCACCGGCGCCGCGCTCGTCGGCCTCGACGGCGCCTCGAAGGCGGACGTCGCCGACGTCGTCGCCCAGTACAAGGCCGACCCGTCCGTCGCCTTCGTCGTCCCGGACCGGCTGAACCGGCCGCAGGCCGACCCGAACGACACCGAGTACCGCAAGCAGTGGGACCTCTTCGAGACCACCGCCGGCATGAACGTTCCGGCAGCCTGGAACACCACCACGGGCACCGGCGTCACCGTCGCCGTCATCGACACCGGCTACGTCGCGCACTCCGACCTCGCCGCGAACATCGTCGGCGGCTACGACTTCATCTCCGACACCGCCGTCTCCGTCGACGGCGACGGCCGCGACAGCAACCCGGCCGACCCGGGCGACTGGTACAACGCGAACGACTGCGGCTCGGGCGTGCCCGCCTCCACGTCCTCCTGGCACGGCACCCACGTGGCCGGCACCATCGCCGCCGTCACGAACAACAACAAGGGCATCGCCGGTATCGCGTACGGCGCGAAGATCTCCCCGGTCCGCGTGCTCGGCAAGTGCGGCGGCTACGACTCCGACATCATCGACGCGATCACCTGGGCGTCCGGCGGCACCGTCTCCGGTGTGCCGGCCAACACCAACGTCGCCAAGGTCATCAACATGAGCCTCGGCGGGGACGGCGCCTGCTCGGCCGCCACGCAGAGCGCGATCAACGGCGCCGTGAGCCGGGGCACGACGGTCGTGGTGGCCGCGGGCAACGACAACGACAACGTCGCGAACCACAACCCGGGCAACTGCAACAACGTCATCTCCGTCGCCGCGACCAACCGCGCCGGCGCCAGGGCGTCGTACTCCAACTTCGGTTCCCAGGTGGACATCTCGGCGCCGGGCGGCGAGACGCGCTCCTCGACCGCGAACGGCATCCTCTCCACGCTGAACTCCGGCTCGAAGGGCCCGGTCGGCGAGAACTACGCCTACTACCAGGGCACCAGCATGGCCACGCCGCACATCGCGGGCCTCGTCGCGCTGCTGAAGTCGGCCAACCCCTCGCTGACCCCGGCCCAGATCGAGTCGGCCGTCAAGACCAACGCCCGCGCCCTGCCCGGGGCCTGCTCGGGCGGCTGCGGCGCGGGTCTCGCGGACGCCGCCAAGACCGTCGCGGCGGTGAGCGGTGGTGCGGGCGGCGCGGTGTTCTCCAACACCACCGCCGTCGCCGTCCCGGACAACGCCCCGGCGATCGAGTCCTCGATCTCCGTCACCGGCCGCACCGGCAACGCGCCCTCCGCCCTGAAGGTCGGTGTGAACATCACCCACCCCTACATCGGTGACCTCGTCATCGACCTGGTGGCCCCCGACGGCGGCACGTTCCGCCTGAAGGACAGCTCCTCCGACTCCACGGACAACCTGAACACCACGTACACGGTGAACGCGTCCGCGAAGGCCGCGAACGGCACCTGGAAGCTGCGTGTCCAGGACACGGCGGCGCAGGACGCGGGGACGCTGAACAGCTGGAAGCTCACCTTCTGAGAATCTGACGCCTTGTCAAAGGGGCCGATTTCTCAAGGTGGTCCGTAGAAGCGGGCGGGCCCGCCGGTGTGGATGGACACCGGCGGGCCCGCCCGCTTCTTGAAGGTCGTCGGCGGCCCTGAACGCCGCCGCGACCCCTCCGGAAACGTTTCTACGCGACGTCTACGAAGCCACCCGTTCCGGTGACCCCAGGACCCGCACCCCGCGGTCCGCCTTCGTGTCCAGCACGGGCAGCATCCCGGGTACGGCGATGCTCGGCAGTATGTGCGTCCACAGCACGGACAGCCGCTCACCGAGGTCCGCGCGCCCGGTCAGCGCCCGCGACATCAGCTGGATGCCGCCGAAGCAGCCGACGAGCAGCTCCACCGTCTGCCTGGGCTGCACCGTCGGCAGCAACTCACCCCGCTCCCGCGCCTGTTCCAGCAGTTCCTCCAGCCGCTGCGACCACTGCCGGAACGGCCCGCCGTGGTCGATGCTGCTCGGCGCCTCCTGGTCCACCGCCAGCCGGATGCTGCCTCGCAGCAGGGAGCTGGTCAGCAGGCGCTGTCCCACCACGAACGTCATGTCGATGATCTCCTGGAGCTTGCACGCCTGCGGCGGCACGATCCCGAACGGCACCTGCTCGTTGAGCACCGCCTGTGCCAGTGCCTCCTTCGACGGGAAGTGGAAGTACAGCGCGCCTTTGGTGACGTCGGAGCGTTCCAGGACCATGGCGATGGTGGTGGACGTGTACCCGTGCTCGTCGAAAACCTCACCGGCTGCTTCCACGATGGCCTGGCGCGTTCTGATGGCGCGCTCCTGTTTAGCCATAAGAGCCCCTCCGCGGAACCGAGTTGGCCGATCCCGCGATCGTGTGTCTGTTCGGCCCGATCATAAGATGCCGTCGACTGATCTCATTGATGCCAAACCGGTCTCCTCGTACTCTAACGTTCGCTGTGGGGACGATTCGCCGTCCGCCGTGGCAGGGCGGGGGGCCCGTGAGGAGGAAACGATGACCCGCCCGCGGCAGATCCCCGGCGCCTCGTTCCTGACGGCGACGGTCCCCCGGCAGTTCGTCCACCGGGCCTCCCTCGCCGAGACATTGCTCACCGACTGGCACCGCACCGCGTCCGACCACTTCACGGTCTATGCCCAATGGCCCCGCGCGCACGGCTTACACGTGTCTCCGGACTGGTGTTCCTATGATCCGCTGTTGGTGGTGGAGACGGTCCGGCAGGCCGGCACCCTGATCATGCACACCGAGTACGACGTGCCGCTGGACCGGCAGTTCGTGCTCAACGCGTTCCAAGTCGCCACGGATCCGCATGGGTTGGAGGTCGGTCCGCTGCCCGCCGAGCCCACCGTCGAACTAGCCTTCACCGACCTGCGCCTGAAGGGCCGGTGCCCCACCGCCTGCCGCTACACCGCCCGCGTGCTGTGCTGCGGTGAGCCGGTCGCCACTGCCGACGTCGCCTTCAGTTGCGTCGGTGAGGCCGTCTACCGCAGGCTGCGCGGCGGCCGGACCCCGGCCACGGTCAGGGCGATACCGCTGCCGCCGGGGGTGTCGCCGCAGGCCGTCGACCGGGCGTTGCCCACCGATGTCGTCCTCGCCCCGCCGAGCCGTGACGCGGGGATGGGGGGCGGGTGTTGGCAGTTGAGGGTAAATACCGCACACCCCGTTTTCTTCGATCACCCGCTCGACCACGTGCCCGGGATGCTCCTGCTGGAGGCGGCCCGGCAGGCGGCTCGTTTCACGCTGCCGGGAAAATATGCCCCCAGCGCATACCAGGCGGTCTTCCACAGGTACGCTGAGCTGGACGAACCTGTCTGGATCGAGGCTCATGACGCGGGCGGCGGACACTTCCAAGTCGTCGGCGTGCAGCGGGAGTCGGCCGTCTTCGAGTGTGGGGTCGACGCCGCCGCAGGGTGAGTTATTGTGTACAGCGGGTGAGAAACAAACGGCATGACCCGTTCTTTTACCGGCCCAGGAGTGAACTAGTCGATGGCGAGGCAGTTACGCGCCGAACAGACCCGCGCGACGATCATCACGGCAGCCGCCGACCTGTTCGACCGGCATGGCTACGAATCGACGAGCCTCAGTGACATCGTCGAGCACGCCCAAGTCACCAAGGGCGCCCTGTACTTCCACTTCGCGGCGAAGGAGGACCTCGCCCACGCGATCATGGAACTCCAGTCCCAGGCCTCGCAGCGCGTCGCGGGCGAGATCGACAACCGCGGCTACTCCTCCCTCGAAGCGCTGATGCGCCTGACGTTCGGCCTGACCCGGCTGTCCGTCGAAGGCCCCATCGCCCGCGCCGGGTTGAGACTCGCGACCGGGGGAGTGGCGGTGAGACCGCCCCTGCGGCACCCCTTCTCCGAGTGGCTGGAGCTGGTCACCCGCGGTCTGTCGGGTGCGGTCCGCGAGGCGGACATACACCAGGACGTCGACCTCGACGCCGTCGCCCACTCGATCGTCTGCTTCTTCGTCGGCACCCGCGTCGTCGGCCGCTCCCGAGAGGCGTCCGGCCGGCTCCCGCGCCGGATGGCGGAGATGTGGTACGTCCTCATCCGCGGCCTCGTCCCGGTACCCCGCCGCCCCCGCTACCTGAGCCTCGTGTCCCGGCTGGAACGGGAGATCACGGCGGCGTGCGTGTCCTGAGGGGCGGCTGGGCGCCGTGGGCCTGCGGAGCGGGTGTCCTGAAAGCGTTTCAGGAAGCGTTTCCGACAAGACCGGCGGGGGACGGGTGGTGCACGGCGGACACGCGGGTCCGCCGTGCAGGTGTGGGGCGTGGCGCGGGCGGCCGGTGACGGGGCCGAACCGCGCGATACGGTGATCCGCATGCCCCGCACCCCCACCCCGCCCGTGCTCCTCGGCGACGAACCCGGCTCCTTCCGCCGCTCCGTCCTCTCCGACCGGCACCCCGCGATCATCCGCCAGGTGCGCGAGGCGTTCCCGTACGACGCCGGCGTGACCGACGCCCTCGACGCCCTCTCCGCCAACTGCACGCAGGGCGCGCTCGAACCGCTCCCGGACGACGCCCCCGACCTCGGCCGCTGGCGGTCCTGGGGGCTGGACGCCCTGGTCGGCACCTCCTGGTACGACGTCCCCTGGCTCTGGTCGGAGAGCTATTTCTATCGCCGGCTCCTCGACGCCGTCGGCTACTTCGCCCCCGGCGTCTGGCAGGGCATCGACCCCTTCCGCCCGGTCAAACTGGCGGAACTCGAATCCCCCGACACGGACGGGGAGTTGGCCGCCCTCGACGCCCTGACGGACCTCTCCGCCGAGGAGCGCGGCCGGGCCCTGCTGCACGGCTCCCTCTGGGGCAACCGCGCCGACCTGGGGTTCCGTCTCTCCGACGCCGGGGCCGAGGAACGGGCCGCCGTACCGGGGCTGGTCGCCGACGACAGCGACGCGCTGTGGGCGGCACTGGAGGGCGCGGCCGGCGTGTGCCTCGTCGCGGACAACGCCGGCCGTGAACTCGTCCCCGATCTCCTGCTCCTCTCCCACCTGTTGACGGAGCGTCAGATCCGGCGGGCCGTCCTGCACGTCAAGCCGTACCCCTACTACGTCTCCGACGCGACGCACGCCGACGTCCTCGACGCCGTCCGCAAGCTGATCGCCGCGTCCGGCGCCGCCGGTGAACACGGCCGACGGCTGTGGGCCGCCCTCTCCGACGGCACCCTCACCGTCCGCGCGCACCCCTTCTCCGCCTCGCCCCTGCCCTACGCCGACATGCCGGACGACCTGCGCGCCGACTTCGCCTCGGCCTCCGTCACGATCCTCAAGGGGGACCTCAACTACCGGCGGCTGGTGGGGGATCGGCTGTGGCCGCCGACCACGCCGTTCGCGGAGGTCACGGAGTACTTTCCGGGGACCGTGGCGGCGTTGCGGACCCTCAAGTCCGATGTGATCACCGGGCTTTCGGCTCGGACGGAGGCGGCGTTGACGGCACGTGAGGGGCAGGGGTGGCGGATCGGAGGGACTCGGGCGTTGATCCAGGTGCGGAAGGGGAGTTGAGGCGGCGGAGGGCGCCTCAGTCGTCGTCCGGGTCCGCCCTCAGGAAGTCCTCCATCACCCGGATCAGCTCCAACGGCGTCTCGTCCATGGCGTAATGACCCGCCGACGCCAGCTCGTGCGACTCCGCGTTCGGGTACCACGCCAGCCACGTCCGCCGCATCAAGTCGGCCGACAGGGCCGGGTCCAGAGCGCCCGTGACCGCGAGGGACGGGACCGGGGAGCCCTCGGTGTCCGGGTGGAAGTCCTCGCGGGCCCAGGAGTCGAGCCAGGCACGGAACGCCCTCGCGTCGCTGACGGCGAGGGAGCGGGCGACCATGCGGTCCAGCCAGGCGGCGGGGCGCCGGCCGCCGGTCGTGACGTCGAGGATCGTCCGGCGGTTCGCGGAGCGGCTGTCGGCCTCGGCGAACAGCGTCCACTGCTCCGGCGGCAGGTCGAGCCCCGACGCGGGCACCGGCGAGACGCCCACCAACCGCCGTACCCGGTCGGGGACTTGAGCCAGGAGTCGCTGGCCGATCGCGCCGCCCATCGAGTGGCCGACGACCGAGAAGCGCGCCCAGCCCAGCCGGTCGGCGAGGGCCACGAGGTCGGCGGCGGCCTCGCCCGTGGTGAACGCGCCGTCCGCGCCGCGGGCCTCGCCGTAGCCGCGCAGGTCGACCAGGGCGTACTGGAACGACGTCCGGTCGAGGTCGGGGAGGACGGGGGCGTAGGCCGTGCGGTCGGCGAGCCAGCCGTGCACCGCGAACACCTTGTGGGCGCCGGTGCCGTGCAGTTCGTGGGGGAGTGTGAAAGGGGTCGTCATACGGGTCAGGGTGGGGGGAGGCGGGGCCGGTGGGAAGGGGGCGTTCCCCCGGCGGGGCCTTCGTACAGTTTTCCGGGACGGATTCACGCGATGGTGTGATCATGTGCCGCCGTCCGGATGTCCCCACGGGGCCCTGGGTAGGGCCCGGCCATGACTCAGCCGTTCGAACTCCCGCACTTCTACATGCCGCACCCCGCGCGGCTGAACCCGCACGTCGAACAGGCCCGCGCGCACTCGACGGAGTGGGCGCGCGGCATGGGCATGCTGGAGGGGTCGGGCATCTGGGAGCAGGCCGACCTCGAAGCGCACGACTACGGCCTGTTGTGCGCGTACACCCACCCCGACTGCGACGCGGACGCGCTCTCGCTGATCACCGACTGGTACGTGTGGGTGTTCTTCTTCGACGACCACTTCCTCGACATGTACAAACGCACCCCCGACCGCGCGGCCGGCAAGGCCCACCTGGACCGGCTGCCGCTGTTCATGCCGCTGGACCCGGCGGCCCCCGTCCCCGAGCCCCGCAACCCCGTCGAGGCCGGGCTCGCGGACCTGTGGGCGCGGACCGTCCCGGCGATGTCGCAGGACTGGCGGCGCCGGTTCGCCGTCGCCACCGAGCACCTGCTCAACGAGTCGATGTGGGAGCTGTCCAACATCGACGAGGGGCGCATCGCCAACCCCGTCGAGTACATCGAGATGCGCCGCAAGGTCGGCGGCGCCCCCTGGTCGGCGGGGCTCGTCGAGTACGCGACCGCCGAGGTCCCGGCCGCCGTCGCGGGGACCCGGCCGCTGAGGGTGCTGATGGAGACGTTCTCCGACGCCGTGCACCTGCGCAACGACCTGTTCTCCTACCAGCGGGAGGTGCAGGACGAGGGGGAGAACAGCAACGGCGTCCTCGTCCTGGAGACGTTCTTCGGCTGCACGACGCAGGAGGCCGCCGACACCGTCAACGACATCCTGACCTCGCGGCTGCACCAGTTCGAGCACACCGCGTTCACCGAGGTCCCGGCCGTCGCCCTGGAGAAGGGGCTGCGCCCGGACGAGGTGGCCGCGATCGGCGCGTACACCAAGGGGCTCCAGGACTGGCAGTCCGGCGGCCAGGAGTGGCACATGCGCTCCAGCAGGTACATGAACGAGGGTGCCCGCCAGGCGAACCCCTGGGAGCGGCTGACCGGCCCCGGGACGTCCGCCGCCGGGATCGGCACGCTCCTCGCGACGGCCGCCGCCCAGCGCACGCGCGCGTACACGCACGTGCCGTACGAAAAAGTCGGCCCGTCCCTGCTGCCCGAGCTGCGGATGCCGTACGAGGTGGAGCTGAACCCGCACCTGGAGGGCGCCCGCGTGCGGCTCGTGCCCTGGATGCACGCCATGGGCATGCTGGAGGAGGGCGTCTGGGACGAGGACCGGCTGCGCGCCGCCGACCTGCCGCTGTGCGCCGCGGGCATCGGCCCGCGCGCGGACGCCGGTGAACTGGACCTGAGCTCCCGGTGGCTCGCCTGGGGGACGTACGCGGACGACTACTACCCCCTCGTCTTCGGCAGGCGCGGCGACTTCGCGGGCGCGCGCGTGGCCACCGCCCGCCTCTCGGCCTGCATGCCCGTCGACGGGGAGGCGACGCCGGTGATCCCGGCGAACGGGCTGGAGCGCGGTCTCGTCGACCTGTGGGCGGACACGGTGGCGGACATGACGCCGCAGGAACGTGCCTCCTTCAAGGCGGCCGTCGACACGATGACCGAGAGCTGGCTCTGGGAGCTGTCCAACCAGCTCCAGAACCGGGTCCCCGACCCCGTCGACTACCTGGAGATGCGCCGCGCCACCTTCGGCTCCGATCTGACGATCGCCCTGGCCCGCCTCGGCCACGGCTCCGCCGTACCACCCGAGGTCTACGCGTCCGGGCCCGTGCGCGCGCTGGAGAACTCCGCCATCGACTTCGGCGCCCTCCTCAACGACGTCTTCTCGTACCAGAAGGAGATCGAGTACGAGGGCGAGCTGCACAACGCGATCCTCGTCGTCCAGAACTTCTTCGGCTGCGACTACCCGACGGGCGTGCGCATCGTCGCCGACCTGATCAACCAGCGCATGCGGCAGTTCGAGCACATCGTGGCCCGTGAACTGCCCGTCCTGTACGACGACTTCGACCTGTCCGCGGAGGCGCGTGCGGCGATGAACCGTTACGTCGGCGCTCTGCGGCACTGGATGTCCGGGGTCCTGAACTGGCATCGCGAGGTGGACCGGTACAAGGCGGACCACCTCGCCGCGCGCGCCCACGGGTTCCTCCCGGACCGGGGCCCGGCGGCCTTCGGACGGATCAATCCGGTGTTTTCATAACTTTTTCTTGCGGAATGGGACATTCACTGAACCTCGGAGAGGCCTGCTGAGTCTTCTGAGGTGAGGGGAATGTCCCATCCGACACACTACGGGGGTAGTGGCTGATGACCGACACCGTCGACAAGATCACCGAGAACGACATCGCGGACGACACCAAGCTCGCGGCGGAGCAGGAACTGACGCCGTTCGTCGCCCCGCTGACCGTCCCGCCGGTCCTGCGTCCCGCCCAGGGGGACGTCACGCGGGAGACCGAGATCGCCCTGCGCCCTGCGTGGGTGCGCCTGCACCCCCAGCTCCCGCCGACCCTGATGTGGGGTTACGACGGCGTGGTGCCGGGCCCCACCATCGAGGTGCGCCGGGGCCAGCGCGTGCGCATCGCGTGGACCAACCGCATCCCCGAGGGGAGCGAGTACCCCGTCACCGCCGTGGAGGTCCAGCGTGCGGGGACGACGACCGTACCGGGCCGCGAGGGCGTCGAACCGAACAAGGACGTCGCCGCCCTGCCCGCCTGGTCCGTCACCCACCTCCACGGCGCCCAGACGGGCGGCGGGAACGACGGCTGGGCCGACAACGCCGTGGGCTTCGGCGACGCCCAGCTCTCCGAGTACCCGAACGACCACCAGGCCGTCCAGTGGTGGTACCACGACCACGCCATGAACATCACGCGATGGAACGTGATGACGGGCCTCTACGGCACGTACCTGATCAGGGACGACGAGGAGGACGCCCTCGGCCTGCCCTCCGGAGCCCGCGAGATCCCGCTGCTGCTCGCCGACCGCAACCTCGACACCGACGAGGACGGCCGCCTCAACGGCCGCCTGCTGCACAAGACGCAGATCGTCGGCGTCAGCGAGGAGACCGGCAAACCCGTCTCGATCCCGTTCAGCGGCCCGTACTCCACGGTCAACGGCCGCATCTGGCCCTACGCCGAGGTCGAGGCCGGCTGGTACCGCTTCCGCCTGGTCAACGCGTCGAACGGGCGCATCTACAACCTCGTCCTGCTCGACGAGGAGGGCCTCCCGGTCCCCGGCGTCGTCCACCAGATCGGCAGCGACGGCGGCCTCCTGCCGCGCCCGGTGCCGATCGACTTCGACGCCGCGATGCCCGTGCTGACCGCCGCCCCGGCGGAGCGCTTCGACCTCCTCTTCGACCTGCGCGGACTGGAGGGGCGCACCCTACGGTTGGTCAACAAGGGCCCGAACCAGGCGCCCGGCGTGCCCGACCCGGCGGGTGACGTCCGCTACCCGGACGTCATGGAGTTCCGCGTCGGCGAGGCGGGCGAACCCGACACCTTCGAGCTTCCCGAGGTGCTCTCCGGCTCCTTCCGCCGCATCAGCCACGACACGGAGCACGAGCACCGGATGATCGTCCTCACCCCGCCGGGCACCAAGGGCGGCGGCGGGCACCCGGAGATCTGGGAGATGCAGCTCCTGGAGAACGCCGACGGCATCCAGTTCCCGGCCGACGGGATCATCCAGATCGCCGGGGCGGACGGCGTGCCGAAGACGTACCGCCGGATCGCCCGCACCTTCAACGACGGCCTGGGCTTCACCGTCGCCGAGGGCTCCTACGAGCAGTGGACCTTCCTCAACCTCGCACCGTTCGCCCACCCCATGCACATCCACCTCGCGGACTTCCAGATCATGGGCCGCGACGTCTACGACGGGTCGGGCTTCCGCCCCGAGGCCGGCGGCACCGCCACCCCGATCGCCCTCAAGCCGGACATCGTGCCGATCCCGGCCAACGAACAGGGCTACAAGGACGTCTTCCGCGCCCTCGGCGGCCAGGGCCTGCGGGTCATGGGCACCTTCGACGGCGCCTACGGACGCTTCATGTACCACTGCCACTTCCTGGAGCACGAGGACATGGGCATGATGCGCCCCTTCGTCGTCCTGCCCCCGGAGGCGCTGAAGTTCGACCACGGTGCCGGCGGGCACCACGGCGGCGGACACGGGGGTCACACGGGCTGACGGGGTGCGCGGGGGCGGCGTGTGACGGGCGGTCGGTCCGCCACACGCGGCTCCTGGCGGGCCGGGCGGCACGCGGGTGAGGGGTGGGGTGAGGGCCGTCGGGGTCGGCCGGTCGTCACGTGCCGCTCTCCGGGGGGCGGCACGCGCGTCCCGCACATCTCTTACGCGCCGCTGCCGACCGGCCGGCCCGCCCGGGTGCGTGCCGCCTGTTCCACGGCGGCTCGGGCCAGTGCCCGGATCACCGGGTGCGGGTGCGGGCCGCCGCCGGACAGCTCCGGCTGGAAGAGGGTCGCGAGGAAGAAGGGGTGGCCGGGGAGTTCGGCGACCCGGGGTTCGCCCGCCTCGTCGCGGCCCGAGAAGCGCAGGCCGTGCGCGGTGAGGGCGTTCTCGTGGCGCGCGAGGCCGTACCGGCAGGAGTAGCGCTCCACGCTGCGGTCCGAGCCGATGACGGTGTGGGCGAGTGAACCCGGCGCAAGGAGGACGGCTCCCTCGTGTCCCTCCAGGGAACAGGCGAGGGGCTCGAACAGGGGTTCCTCGGCGTCGGGGTCGTTCTCCGCGTGCGCGGCGTCCGGCAGGCCGGCCACGTTCCGCGCGAACTCCAGCAGCGCGTGCTGGAACCCGCCGCAGGTCCCGAGGAACGGCACCCCGGCGGTACGCGCGTGCCGGACCGCCGCCACCGCGCCCTCCTCGCTGCGGTACGGGCTCCCCGGCACGACCCACACCGCGTCGAACCCCTGGAGGGCCCCCTCCCGCGCCGCGTCCTCGGTGGGGATCCAGTAGGCGTCCAGGACGAGCCGGTCGTGGACCGCGAGGGCGTCGAGCAGGAGCGGGACACGGGTGTGCGAGACGACGTGCGGGGAACGGTCCCCGACCAGGGCGATACGGGCTGTTGTCATGCCGTCCATCCTGGAAAACGGACCCGGTTCACGTCCAACGATGATTCCTGTACTCCCGATAAGCAGAACTGATGACACCCTGCGGTCATGGACCCGCACCTCCTGCGCACCTTCGTCGCCGTCACCCGCCTCAGCCCGTTCGTCACCCCCAACGCGGACTTCTACCGCGTCGACACCGCCCTGGTGGTGCCCGAGGTGGACGCGACGTCGTGGCGGCTGCGCATCCACGGCACGGGCGTCACCCGCCCGGTCACGCTCTCCTACGACGATCTCCTGCGCCGTGACCTGGTCGAGCGGGACATCACGCTCACCTGTGTCTCCAACGAGGTCGGCGGCCCCTATGTCGGCAACGCGCGCTGGACCGGCGTACGCCTGGCGGATCTGCTGGCCGAGTCCGGGGTGAGGCCGCCCTCGAAGGGTGGTCCCGCCGATCAGCTGGTGGCCCGTTCCGTGGACGGCATGACGATCGGCAGCCCGGTCGAGGACGTGATGGACGGCCGCGACGCCCTCCTCGCCCTCGGCATGAACGGCGAACCCCTGCCGTTCGCGCACGGCTTCCCGGTCCGCATGGTGGTGCCCGGCCTGTACGGGTACGTCTCCGCCTGCAAGTGGATCAAGGACATCGAGCTCACCACGTTCGACTCCTACGACCCCTACTGGGTCAGGCGCGGCTGGGCCCGCAGGGCGCCGGTCAAGACGGAGTCGCGCATCGACACACCGAAGCCGTTCGCCCGCCCCACAGCGGGCACGGTGATGGTCGCCGGCGTCGCCTGGGCCCAGCACCGAGGCATCGACAGGGTAGAGATCCGCGTCGACGACGGCCCCTGGCAGGAGACCCGGCTCGCCGCCGAGGACACGGCCGACACCTGGCGCCAGTGGTCCTTCCCCTGGCAGGCCACCAGAGGCGGCCACACCCTCACCGTCCGGGCCACCGACCGCACCGGCGCGGTGCAGACCGAGGAACGCACCCGCACGATCCCCGACGGCGCGAGCGGATGGCACTCCGTGGTCGTGACGGTCGACTGACCCCCCGAACCCTTTCCCCTTCCCCATGACGAGGCAGCTCAGGCTGCGCCGACCAACAGGAGAACCACCATGAACACCCGTATCCGCCGTACCGCCGTGGCCCTCGCCGCCTCGGCCGTCCTGCCCTTCGCCCTGAGCGCCTGCTCCGACAGCGGCTCCGGCTCCGCCGCGTCCGACTCCTCGCCGAAGCCGGCGGCGTCGGCGTCCGCCTCGGACGACGGCATGACCGGTCCCGGCAGCGGCACCGCCACGGACAAGCCGTTCGGTTCGGCCTGTTCCGCCGTGCCCGCGAGCGGTGCCGGTTCCTTCGACGGCATGGCCAAGGACCCGGTCGCCACCGCCGCCTCCAACAACCCGGCCCTGTCCACCCTGGTGGCCGCGGTGAAGAAGGCCGGCCTGGTCGACACCCTCAACAACGCCCAGAACATCACCGTGTTCGCGCCGACGAACGACGCCTTCGCGAAGATCCCCAAGGCCACCCTCGACAAGGTCCTGAACGACAAGGCCCAGCTCACGAAGATCCTCACCTACCACGTCGTCGGCCGGAAGCTCACGCCGAAGGACCTGGAGAAGGGCTCCTTCGAGACTCTGGAGAAGTCGAAGCTGACGACCTCCGGTTCCGGCGAGTCCTACACCGTCAACAGCTCCGCCGGTGTGCTCTGCGGCAACGTCCAGACCGCCAACGCCACCGTCTACATCATCGACAGCGTCCTGATGCCGACCGCCTGACCCGGCGTCACCGGCGGGGTGCCGCACGTGCGGCACCCCGCCGATCTGTCTCCGGTCCCGCGTCACAACCGTGCCCGGACCGGGTCCGACGGAGTGAGAGCCCATCGAGGACGAGCCGAGAGGAACTCACATGACCACGCACACAGCACCCGCCCCCAAGGACCTGTCCACCCCGCGGACCGGCAGGCCGCCCCACACCACCGCCGTGTCCGGGGGCACGGCCGGGGCCGACCAGCCCGCACCCGACCGGGGCCGTACCTCCATCGCCGACGTCGTCGTCGTGAAGGTGGCCGGCATCGCGGCCCGCGAGATCCCCGGGGTGTACGACATGGGCGGCGGCCTCTCCCGCACCATCGGCGCCGTCCGCGACCGCGTCCCCGGCGGCCGGCCGAACGTCGGACGCGGCGTCAAGGTCGAGGTGGGCGAACGTCAGACGGCGGTCGACCTGGACCTCGTCGTCGAGTACGGCGTCTCCGTCATGGACGTGGCCCGGGACGTCCGGGAGAACGTGGTCGACGCGGTGGAGCGAATCACCGGTCTGGAGGTCGTCGAGGTCAACATCACCGTCAACGACGTCCACCTGCCCGACGAGGACGAGTCCGAGAACACCGCCGGTTCCCGGGTGGAGTGACGGCGCCGGGGCACGCGGCACACGGTGAGTCGTACGAGGTGAGAGGCACAGGGACATGAGCACACCAGCGGTGGGGACGACCGCGGGCATGGCGCTGGCGTTCGCCGGCTTCTTCGGCGGGTTCGGCGCCTTCCTGCTCGTGGCCGCGCTCGGCGGCCTGGGCTGGGCGCTGGGCCGGTGGATCGAGACCGGCGGCGGCGTCCGGGACGTACGCGACGCGTTCGAGCGGAACCGGCGATGACGGCCCCGGCCGAGCGGGGCACCACCACCGTCTCGCGGCGGGCCGTGCGCCGGATCGCCGAGCGGGCGGCCACCGAGACACTCCCGCGAGGGGACGCCTCCCGGACGACCGGGTCCACGGCGTCCGTGCGCGGCGGGCGGGCGGAGCTCTCCCTCGGGGTGACGCTGCCCTACCCGGCTCCCCTCGCCGACACCCTGCGGGACGTCCAGCGCCATGTCGCCGCGCGCACCGGGCAGTTGACGGGACTGGACGTGACATCAACCCGGATCACGGTCACCTCACTGACCGCGCTCCGGGGACCGGCGTCCCCTGTTCCGCAGAGCGACGAGGGCCGTGCACCCCGCCGCTGGTGGTCCCAGCGGCGGGTCCCCGTCGCCGCGCTCACGGCGTCGGCCGCCGCGGCCTGTGGTGCGCTCGCCTTCGACCTGGTCCAGGTGCACACCGCTCACCGGACGGCCGCGCCCTGGCGGGTCCGGGCCGTGGACTGGCTGTCGGAGCACGGTCCGGGCGATCCGGCCGTGGTCGCCGCCGGCGCGCTGACCGCCCTGCTCGGTGCCTGGCTGATCCTGCTCGCGACGACCCCCGGGCGCCGTCACCAGTCCACGGTACGGACGTCCGCCGCCCGCACGGACGTGGCGGTGGACCGTTCCGTGGTGCGGTCGCTCGTGCATGACGCGGTGGCGGACGTGACGGGGACCGGGACGGTACGCGTACGGGTACGCGGGCGCCGCGTCACCGTCCGGGCCGGTCTCCGCTTCGGCGACCGGACGCACACGCGGGACGCCGTCGAGTCCGCCGCACGGGCCGTCCTGACCGCCTGCGACCTGCGCCGCGTCCCTCGGCTGCGGGCCACCGTCGTCCCGGAGCCGGACTGGCGCCCGCCCCTCCAGCCGGTGCAGAGAGCGGACTCGGGAGGCGACACGTGACGGGGCGTGCCCGTACGACCGTCAACCGGACCGTCCTCGCCGTCGCCGGGCTCACCATGCTCCTGGCGGGCGCATGGCTCGCCCTCACCGGCGGCCCCCTCCGGCCGGCCACGGGGACCGTCCTGCTGAACCCCGCCCGTCCGGCACAACTGCGTACCGAAAGCTGGTGGACCCCCACCGTCCTGGCCACGTCGATCGCCCTGACCGTGCTCCTCGCGTACTGGTCCCTCGCGCAGCTCCGCTCGGGCCCCACCCGGCACCTCACCCTGCCCTCTCCCGGCTCGACGGTCCGCCCCCAGGCCCTCGCGGAGGCCCTGAGCACACGCGCCGCGACCGTACCCGGCGTCGCCCGCGCCCGTGCCCGCGTACTGCACCGCCGCCGACGTCTGGAGGTCGGTCTGCGTGTCTGGCTGCACCCGGGCACGCCCCCGCACACCGTCCTGCCCGCGCTCCGAGCCGTGCTCGCCGAGGCCGAGCGGGCGACCGCGCCGTACACCTCGTACACCCGGGTCCGGCTGAGCACGCCGTCGCACCGGAGGTCCCGTGTCCGCTGAACCGAGGGAGCGCCTGAGGCGGATCGGCCGGCCCGTCACCGTCGACCCCGCCGTGTGCCCCGCTTCGGCGGCCGGGGGAAGAAGCCGCTGGTGCGGGCCCGGTACTCGGCGTAGCCGGGCCGGTCGGCCAGGTGCCGTTCCAGCAGCCGCTTCCCGCTGCCCCGGGTCAGCAGCAGGCTCATCACCAGCGGCGACACGGCGGACACGGCAGCCGCCACCGGGGAGTCACAGACGAGCAGGAACAGACCCCACCAGACGCAGAGGTCACCGAAGTAGTTGGGGTGCCGGGTCCACGCCCACAACCCCCGGTCCATGATCCGGCCGCGGTGAGCGGGATCGGCCTTGAACCGGGCGAGCTGCGCGTCACCGACCGCCTCGAAGCCCGCCCCCACCGCCCACAGCGCGACCCCCGCCCAGGCGAGGAACGACGGCCGGCCGGGCACGTACTGGGCCACCTGCACGGGCAGGGACACCAGCCACACCAGGGCGCCCTGGAGCAGGTAGACCATGCGCAGGGCGTACGCGTCGCGGCTGCCGGGCGCCTTCGCGAGCATCGCCTCGTACCGCGGGTCCTCGCCGTGCCCCCTGCCCCGACGGGCGATGTGCACCGCCAGCCGCAGCCCCCAGACCGCCGTCAGTACGGTCGCCAGCAGCCGTCGTACGGGATCGCCGTGCCCGGCGGACACCGCGAAGGTCACGGCCGCCACCGCCGTGAAGCCGATCCCCCAGGCGACGTCCACGATCCGGTGCAGGCGCGCGCGGACCGCGACGGCGAAGGTGACGAGCATGACCGCCAGGGCCGCGGCGGCGGACCAGGCCAGGTTGAGCGCGAACGCGTCCCACGGGAAGGCGTTCACAGATCCTCGTACCGAGCGCTCGACGTGGACGGCACACCGGCCGCGCCGACGGCTCCCGGCGGTACGGCGCGGATCTCCTTGGTGAACAGGTACTGCTGGACATCGAGGTAGCCGGAGCGGAACCCGGCCTCGGAGTAGGCCAGGTAGAAGGTCCACAGACGGCGGAAGGTCTCGTCGAAGCCGAGGGCGGTGACCTCGTCGGCCCGTTCGGTGAACCGCTCGCGCCACAGGCGCAGCGTCTCGGCGTAGTGGGCGCCGAACGCGTCGCGGCGGGACAGGCGGAGCCGGGTGTGCTCGCGGGCGGTGCCCTCGATCGCCTCGACGGAGGGGATGAGGCCGCCGGGGAAGACGTACTTGTGGATCCAGGTGAAGGTGTCACGGGAGGCGAGCATCCGCTCGTGGGGCATGGTGATCGCCTGGAGCGCCACCCGGCCGCCCGGGGCGAGCCGTTCGTCGAGGGTGCGGAAGTAGGCCGGCCAGAACTCCGCGCCGACCGCCTCGATCATCTCCACGCTGACGACGGCGTCGTACTCCCCGTCCGCCTCCCGGTAGTCGCACAGTTCGATCGAGACGCGGCCTTGGACGCCCGCCGCGCGCACGCGTTCCAGAGCCAGGGCCCGCTGCTCGGCGGAGAGGGTGAGCGAGGTGACGCGGGCGCCTCGGGAGGCCGCGCGCAGGGCCAGTTCGCCCCAGCCGGTGCCGATCTCCAGCAGGCGGGTGCCCTCGCCGACGCCCGCGAGGTCGAGCAGCCGGTCGATCTTGCGGTGCTGGGCGGCCTCCATCAGGTCCCAGCTCGCCGGGAAACCGCGGAAGACGGCCGAGGAATAGCTCAGGGTGCCGTCGAGGAAGAGGGCGAACAGGTCGTTGGACAGGTCGTAGTGGCGGCTGATGTTGGCGCGGGAGCCGTCGGGGGTGTTGCGTTCCTCGTGCGGGTGCCTCGGTGCCCACAGTCCGCGCAGGCGTTGCAGCGGGGCCGGGACCAGGTCGGCGACGTGTCCGGCGAGCACGGTGAGGGCGGCGACCAGGTCGGGGGCGTCCCATTCCCCGGCCATGTAGGACTCGCCGAACCCGACGAGACCGGCGGTGCCGATCCGGGCGTGGAAGGCCGCCGGGTCGTACACCTCCAGGAGCGGGCCGCCCGCGCCGGTGCCGTCACGTCCGGCGAACCGGGTCCGCAGCGGCAGTCCGTCCAGGGCCCGGCGGACGAGCGCGGCGGTCATGGCGGTACGCGGCCACGAGGAGGCGGGGACGGTGGACACGTCCGGCCAACGGGCCGCGTCGGCGGGCGCGGCGGCAAGGGCCGGGTCGGTGCTTCGGGGCTCGGCGGATCTCATGTCACGTTCTCCGGGGCACGGTGGTCGTCGGTCCGGGGCTGGACGGGCAGGCCCCGCAGGTGGAGGCGGATGCCGTGGAAGCGGATCGCGGCCGACACGGCGAGGGTGGACCACGGGTGGCGCAGGGCCAGCCGCAGCAGGTTCGGGACGGTCGGTGTACGGCGGACGCCGTGGACGGTGGCCGTCAGGGCGCGGCCGTCCTCGCGGTCCAGGTGCAGGGTCAGGCCGAGCACGGGTCCGGGACGCGGCAGCCGCATGCGGTAGCGGCCGTCGACGGGGAAGAACGGCGAGACGTAGAACTCCTTGTCGGCGCGGGCCGTCCCCGTGTCGTCCGGGTGCAGGAGGTAGGCGTGCCGGCCGCCGTAGGTGTTGTGGACCTCGGCGACCACGCAGCGCGGTTCGCCGTCGGGGCCGTGACACCAGTAGAGGGTGATCGGGTTGAACACGTACCCGAACACCCGGGCGTGGGTGAGCATCACCACCTGACCGCCCTCCAGATCGACGCCGTGCCCGGCGAGGAAGGCGTCGAGGGCGGCGCGGAGGGACGGCCCGTCACCGGTGAAGTGGTCGCGGGGGTCGAACCGGGCCAACGGCCTCAGGAGGAAGGGCAGTCGGGGCGGACGGTCGGGGTCGACGAGCCACATGTAGGTGCGGTGGCGCAGTGTGTACCGCCGGGGGACGGTCCGTACGTGGCGGATCGTGCAGGCGTACAGGGCGGCGGTGTTCACCAGCGCACCCCCAGCGCGGCGGCGGCCTCGACGCCGGAGCGGCAGCCGTCCTCGTGGAACCCCCAGCCGTGGTAGGCGCCCGCGAACACGCAGACGGGACCGGCCAGTTCGGGCAGTCGCCGCTGGGCGGCCACCGACTCCGGGGTGTAGACGGGATGTTCGTAGACCATGCGGGCCAGCACGCGGCCGGGGTCGACACGGTCCTCGCCGCCGAGGGTGACGACGAACGTCTCGGCGGCGTCGAGGCGTTGCAGCCGGTTCATGTCGTAGCTGACCCGCACACGGCCGGCGTCCGCCGTGCAGGACGGCATGAGGTAGTTCCAGGAGGCGCGGGCGCCACGGGCGCGGGGCAGGAGCCGGGTGTCGGTGTGCAGGAGGGTGGTGTTGCGCGAGTAGCGGAACGCGCCGAGCACCTCCCGCTCCCGGTCGGTCGGATCGGCGAGCAGCGGCAGCGCCTGGTCCGGGTGGACCGCGATCACCACGGCGTCGTACGGCTCGGTGGTGCCGTCGACGGCGGTCACCTCGGCGCCGTCGGAGTGGCGGCGCACCGCCCGGACGGGGGTGCCGGTGCGGATCTCGCCGATGTGCTCGGCGGCCCGGTCGACGTACTGGCGGGAACCGCCGGTGACCGTGCGCCACACCGGTGATCCGCCGACCGACAGCAGCCCGTGGTGCTCCAGGAAGCGGAACAGGTAGGCGGCCGGGTAGCGCAGGGCGGTGACGGCGTCGCAGGACCACACGGCCGACACCACGGGCGTCATGAAGTGGGAGCGGAAGTAGGCCGAGAAGCCCTCCCGGTCCAGGAACTCACCCAGGGTGAGGCCCTGTTGCCCCTCGCGGGCGAGCAGCCTCCGGGCCGCCCGGTGGAACGCGGGGACCTCGGTGAGCAGCCGCAGATACGGCCCGCGCAGGAGGTTGCGGGGCCGGGCGAGCAGCCCGGTGAGGCCTCGGGCACCGGCGTACTCCAGCCCGCATCCCTCGCACCGCACCGACATGCTCATCTCCGACTCCTGTGTGGCGACACCGAGTTCGTCGAAGAGCCGCAGCAGATGCGGATAGGTGCGGCGGTTGTGCACGATGAACCCGGAGTCCACGCGGTGCACCCGCCCGTCGTACGACGAGGTCAGCTCATGGGTGTGCGCGTGTCCGCCGAGCCGGTCGTCCGCCTCGTACAGGGTGACGTGGCAGGTCCGGCCCAGGATGTACGCGGCGGTCAGCCCCGCCACACCGGAGCCCACCACCGCTGTCCGCCTCATCCTCGTTCCTCCCGGGTTCGCGATCAGGTCCACGCGTAATCCGGATCAGGTCGCGTCGCGGATTGGCGGGGAGGCGCATCAGATTCCGGGGGCCTCACGGGCACTGCCGGTGAGCCGGGGGTCAAGGGGCACAGGGCTCGATCAGCGGCAGTCCGGCCGATCTCCGACACGGCAAGTGGGCGAGCCCCCCTGGGCGTGAAACCGCTGTCTACTCGGCGCGCTGCACGAGGCGGTCCGCGAGCGCGGTGACGATGTTGTGCGGCCCGGCCCCTGTCCTCTTGCCGAGCATCCTGGCCATGGCGCCGCGACAGAGCGTGGACGGAAGACCGGTCAGTCGCAGCAGGGTCGGTTCGCCGGGCACCCGCGCCACATGAGGGCACCGCCTAAACGTGACATCGAACACATGGTCGACAGAATCACGTTTTCCGTACAACCAATTCCGTCTCCTGTGGATCTGGCCATGGGAGCCAACCGGCTCCATGACCACTCCATGCGGGGGAACCCACCTATGCGTATCCGAGCCGCCGGCGCCATCGTCTCCGGCGCCCTGGCCCTGTCCGCCTTCGCCGTCCCGGCCGCCCACGCCGACGCGGGCCGCGGCGACACCAAGATCTCGAACGTCGTGGTCAACGGGGGCAAGCCCGTCGTCGTCGGCGCGACCGGGAGCAAGACCTTCCCCGTGACCTTCACCGTCACGGACGACTCGGGCGTCGACTGGGCGCAGGCGATCCTGTACCACGGCCCGAGCATCGATGGGGCCGACAGCGGTGCGGTCGCCAACACGAGCGACCAACGGTCCAAGTGCACCAAGGTCAGCGCCACCACGTCGACCTGCACCGCGACCTACACCCTGAAGGCCCAGGCCAACCTCATCAACAAGGTGGCCGGCACGTGGAAGATCTGGGCGATCGCCCGGGCCAAGGACACCAACTACGTCCAGCGGGACAACGCCAAGACCTTCCAGGCCCAGCGTCAGTCCAAGCTGACGGTCAACGCCGCCCCGAAGCGGGTGAAGAAGGGCAAGACCATCACCGTCACCGGTGCGCTGACCCGGGCCGACTGGGACGCGGCCAAGTTCTCCGGCTACAGCGGCCAGTCGGTCAAGCTCCAGTTCCGCAAGAACGGCTCCAGCGGCTACACCACGCTGAAGACCGTCAAGACGGACTCCAGGGGCAACCTGAAGGCCACGACCCCCGCGACGGCGGACGGCTCCTACCGCTTCACCTTCGCGGGCAACGCCGGCACCTCTGAGGTCGCCGCCGCAGGTGCCTTCGTCGACGTGCAGTAGGCGGTAAGCAGTACCGATCCGGCCCCGGAAGCATCCAGCCTCCGGGGCCTTTGGGCCGCCACCGGTGGACCATGGAACGCACCACTTCCTGGCCTTCACCAGGCGTGCTGGGCAACACGAGGTCGCCCATTGTGTTGGAGCCCCCTGTCGGATTCGAACCGACGACCTACGCATTACAAGTGCGTTGCTCTGGCCAGCTGAGCTAAGGAGGCGTGGCGTACGGGAAGCCGTGCGCGACCCGTGCAGTGTACCCAAGCCCCCACGGCGTCCTGTCGAAAATTTCCGCGAAGTTCACAGTCCCCCAGGTACTGACATAGGGGAAAACGCGAGGTAGCGTCCTGAGGCAGTCCACCCGTGGACTACACCACCACCTTCCTACAACGGATCGTCCGGCACGTTCCTGCCGGTAGAAGGGGGCCTAGCACCATGGCCACTGTGTCTTTCGACAAGGCGACCCGGATCTACCCGGGCTCCGAGAAGCCCGCCGTCGACGCGCTCGACATCCAGATCGAGGACGGGGAGTTCCTGGTCCTCGTCGGCCCGTCGGGCTGCGGAAAGTCGACCTCCCTGCGGATGCTCGCGGGTCTTGAGGACGTCAACGGCGGAGCCATCCGCATCGGCGACCGCGACGTCACGCACCTGCCGCCCAAGGACCGGGACATCGCCATGGTGTTCCAGAACTACGCGCTGTACCCGCACATGTCGGTCGCCGACAACATGGGCTTCGCCCTGAAGATCGCCGGCGTCCCGAAGGCGGAGATCCGCGCGAAGGTCGAGGAAGCCGCGAAGATCCTCGACCTCACCGAGTACCTGGACCGCAAGCCGAAGGCCCTCTCCGGCGGTCAGCGCCAGCGTGTCGCGATGGGCCGCGCGATCGTCCGCGAGCCGCAGGTCTTCCTCATGGACGAGCCGCTGTCGAACCTCGACGCGAAGCTCCGCGTGAGCACCCGTACGCAGATCGCGTCCCTCCAGCGCCGCCTCGGCATCACGACCGTCTACGTCACCCACGACCAGGTCGAGGCCATGACGATGGGCGACCGCGTCGCGGTCCTCAAGGACGGTCTGCTCCAGCAGGTCGACACCCCGCGCAACATGTACGACCGCCCGGCGAACCTCTTCGTCGCCGGCTTCATCGGCTCCCCGGCGATGAACCTCGTCGAGGTCCCGATCGCCGACGGCGGCGTGAAGTTCGGCGCCTCGGTCGTCCCGGTCGAGCGTGACGCCCTTGCCGGCACCACCGACAAGACGGTCACCGTCGGTGTCCGCCCGGAGCACTTCGACGTCACCACCGAGTCCGGCAAGGGCCTCGCGGTCACCGTCAACGTCGTCGAGGAGCTCGGCGCCGACGCGTACGTCTACGGCACCGCCAAGGTCGGCGACGAGTCGAAGGACCTGGTCGTCCGGGTCAGTGGCCGTGAGGTCCCGGAGAAGGGCTCCACCCTCTCCGTCGTCCCGCGCGCGGGCGAGACCCACGTCTTCTCCACCTCGACGGGCGCCCGCCTGTCCGACTGACGACGTCAGGCATGAGGAGGGCCCCGCGGCCGGGAGGTTGCGGGGCCCTTTCGCGTGTGCCAGCGTGTGCCGGAAAGTGTGCGGAAAAACCCCGGCAATCGCGACTTTTGGGTCACCGGCGTCAACCTTTACCCAATATCCGCCACTTCATCGTCGCCCATTCGGGTGACTAAATGTCTCTGATTCATTACTGGGCGCTACCATCTGTCGCGTGAAGCACTCGAAGCGCTCCGTGGAGCACACCACCACGCGGACGCGACGCGGCGGCCGGGGTCCCGCCCGCCGGATCGGTCGCTCCCTCGCCTTTGTCCTGCCCGTCGTCATGGTGCTCTCCGGGACCCTCGCGGTGACCCGGGTCAACTGGACCGGGAGCCCGTCGGAGTCGGTGCTCACCGCGTCCGACGTCTCCGCTCCCCGCACCGGACACGGCAGCGCCGCCAGCGCCCCCCAGGACGTCCTGCGCGACCAGCTCCTCACGGAGCTCCAGCAGAAGGACCCCGGCATCGCCCTGACCCACCTCCAGCAGGCGGTCAACGGCAAGCCGGCGCTCGCGAAGCACTGCGCGTCCATCGCCCGAGCCCTCGGCCGCGCCGCCGTCCGCGCCTACGGCCCGAGCCGCGCCCAGTCCTTCTCCCGCCCGGTCTGCGACACGTCGTTCGCGTCGGGCGTCCTCGCGGCGCACACCGGCTGAGGCCCACGCGGGTCGAGCGCGGCGGACGACGCCGGCACCAGCGACCGCCG